>NZ_JAEVHN010000432.1:0-5402 GCF_016803375.1 Micromonospora sp. 4G55 | reverse complement strand
GGCGCGTTCCACCGGCCACTCGTCGAGGCGGGCGTCGAGCCGTTCCCCGCCGGTGGTGTGCGCGTCCCGCCACTCCCGGTCGACGCCACCGAGGTCGCGGATGTGGCGCATCAGCCCCAGCGCGAGGGCGGCGTCGGTGCCGGGCAGCGGCGCGACGTGCTCGTCGCTGCGCGCGGCGGTGTCGGTGCGCAGCGGGTCGATCGTCACCACGTACGCCCCGCGCCGCTGCGCCTCCTGCACGAACGGCCAGTGGTGCAGGTTCGTCGAGAGCAGGTTCGCGCCCCACAGCACGATCAGGCGGGCGTCCACGATCGACTCCGGTTCGAAGCCGACCGACCCGCCGTAGATCGACTGGAGGGCGGCGCGGGCGGCGGCGGTGCAGATCGTGGTGCGCAGCCGCGACGCGCCCAGGTGGGCGAAGAGCCGGGGCCCCATCGTCCAGCCCTGCACCAGGCCCATCGTGCCGGCGAAGTAGTACGGCAGGATCGCCTGCGGCCCGTCGGCGTCGATGGTGGCGCGCAGCCCGGCCGCCACCCGGTCCAGCGCCTCGTCCCAGCTCGCCGGCCGGTACGACACCGGCCCGACGCCCTTGGGCCCGACCCGCACCAGCGGCCGGGTGAGCCGGTCGGGTCCGTTGACCGCGTCGAGGTAGCGGTTGACCTTGCCGCACAGCGCGCCCCGGGTGAACGGGTGCTCCCGATCGCCGCGCAGCGCCACCGCCCTGCCGTCGGTGACGGTGAGCTGCCAGGTGCAGGTGTCCGGGCAGTCCAGCGGGCAGGCGCCGGGGTGGATGGTGGTGCGGGCCATGGCGCGGATCGTATCCCCACCGCGCGCTCGGGGCGGTCCCGCGTGCGCCGGGTGCGGTCCGGACGGGGGTCAGTGGATGCCGGCCATCAGCCGGGAGATGTGCCGGGTGAACATCACCGCGCCGAGGCCGAGCAGGACCGAGGCCAGGCCGAAGGTGAGGAAGTAGGTCGGCTCGGGCCAGGTCTCGGCGAGCCGGGCCACCTGCCCGCCGATGGCGTCGCCGACGGCGGTGGCGAGGAACCACAGGCCCATCATCTGGCTGGCGTACTTGACCGGGGCGAGCTTGGTGGTGGCGGACAGGCCCACCGGGCTCAGCGACAGCTCACCGGCGACCTGGATGGCGTACACGGCGACCAGCCACCACGGGGAGACCAGGTCCCCGCCGACGGCGGCCTGCGCGGCGGCGGCCATCAGCACGAACGACAGGCCGTTGAGGACCAGGCCGACGGCGAACTTCACCGGCGTGGACACCCGGTGGCCCAGGCGCAGCCAGAGCCAGGCGAACAGCGGCGCCCCGATGATGATCAGGATCGGGTTGACCGACTGGAGCCAGGAGGCGGGGAAGGTGAAGCCGAACACGTCCCGGTCGGTCCGGTCGGCGGCGAAGATGTTCAGCACCGACCCGGCCTGGTCGTAGATCAGCCAGAAGGCGGCGGCGAAGACGAACAGCCACAGGTACGCCTTCATCCGGCTGCGTTCGGTGTTGCTGATCTCCCGGTCGGTGATGATCCGCGCGAAGTAGCCGATGGTGATCAGCACCGTGGCGACCGTGAGGCTGTTGACCACGGTGTTGACGGTGAACAGGTCGGCCACGGCGAGCGCGGCGAGCACCAGCAGCAGCACCAGCACGCCGACGCCGATGCGGGTCAGCGCGCGGCGACGGTCGGCGCCCAGCAGCGGGTCGGCGGGGCGCTCGCCGGCGTCGCCGAGGTTGCGCCGGCCCAGGACGTACTGGAGCACGCCGAAGGTCATGCCGATCGCGGCGGCCCCGAAACCGAGGTGCCAGTTGATCTTCTCGCCGAGGAAGCCGGTGACCAGCGGGGCGATGAACGCGCCCAGGTTGATGCCCATGTAGAAGATGGAGAAGCCGGCGTCGCGGCGGGGCGAGTCGCGGTCGTAGAGCCCGCCGACCATGGTCGAGATGTTGGGTTTGAGCAGCCCGGTGCCGAGCACGATCAAGGTCATCCCGGCGAACACGCTCCACCGGGCGGGGATCGCCATCACGTAGTGCCCGACGGCGATGACCACGCCGCCCCACAGCACGCTGCGCCGCGCCCCGATCAGCCGGTCGGCGACCCAGCCGCCGGGCAGCGCCATCAGGTAGACCATGGCGTTGTAGGTGCCGTAGACCGCGTTGGCGGTGGGCTCCCCCATGCCCAGGCCGTCCTCGGCGACCGTGGCGGTCAGGTAGAGCACCAGGATGGCGCGCATGCCGTAGAAGCTGAACCGCTCCCACATCTCGGTGAGGAACAGCGTCGACAGCGCGCGGGGATGACCGAAGAAGGTTTTCCCGCCCGGCGGTCGGGCGTCGACCGGCGTGTCACTGGTCATCGTCACCTCCTCCCAAGCTGGGGCGGCTAACATCCCCGGTGAGCGCCGAAACACTCCACCGATTCGACCCGGCCGGGGACGACCCCGCCGGGTCCCGTCCGTGGCCGGTTACCCTTGCAGGGGCCACCGGCCGGATCACCCAGCCGGGCGGGAATGCCGCGGGGGCGACGGGCCGTTACACGAGAAGACCAGCACCACGAACGAGGGGAAGTCGATCATGGGCGAGCGTATGCTGCGCGGTAGCCGGCTGGGCGCGGTCAGCTACGAATCCGACCGCAACACGGAGCTCGCGCCGCGTCAGACCCGCGAGTACCTGTGCGCCAAGGGCCACCAGTTCGAGGTGCCGTTCGCCGTCGACGCCGAGGTCCCCACGACCTGGGAATGCAAGTTCGACGGCAGCGTCGCCCGGCTGGTCGACGGCACCGAGCCGGAGCAGAAGAAGGCCAAGCCGCCGCGTACCCACTGGGACATGCTGCTGGAGCGGCGCTCCATCGCCGAGCTGGAGGACATCCTCGCCGAGCGGCTGCAGGAGGTCCGGACCCGCCGCGGCCGCGCCTGAGCGCCCCACCTGGCGACGACGGCGCCCCCGGGAGATACCTCCCGGGGGCGCGTTCGTATGTGGTCAGGGGCGGCGCGGCTCGACGATCTCACCCTCGATGGCCCGACCCCCGTCGACGACCTGCGGCGGGCCCGCATCGACGACCTGCCCGTCGACCGTCGGCTCCGGCGCGGGCCGGCTGGCGCCGCGGCGCACCCGCACGGTCCGTGGCCCGAACAGGTCACCGGCGACCATCGACGACACCCGGCGCTCGGCGGCACGTTGCACCCCGCCGCGGGCCAGCCGGCGCACCGGCGGCACCAGCAGCAACAGACCCACCACGCCGCTGACCAGCCCCGGGGTGGCCAGCAGCAGTGCTCCCAGCAGCCCGACGAGGCCGTCGGTGACCTGCCGGCCCGGCGGCTGCCGGGCCTCCACCGACGAGCGGAACCCGCGCCAGGCGCGCATCCCCTCCCGACGCAGCAGCACCAGCCCCAGCAGCGACGCCGCGAACACCAGCAGCACCGCCGAGCCGAACCCGATCACCCGGCCCACCCCGACGAAGACCGCCAGCTCCAGCACCACCGCCAGCAGCAGGGCCGGTGGCACGAACCTCAGGTATCGGCGCATCTCACCTCATCCGCGTCGCGCGGCGCCCGGTCGACGACGCCGCCGTGAACCGGACACGGGGCGGAAACCCCGCCCCTCCAGCATGACACGCCCGCGCGTCACGGCCACCGGCCCGCGACCCGCCGGCCGGGCCACGCCGCCGCCCGCCGGTCCCGCAGCCCCCACGCGGTGATCCGCCACAGCGCCTCCGCCACGATCAGCGGGCTCATCTTGCTCGCGCCGCGCTCCCGTTCGGCGAACGTGATCGGCACCTCCACGATCCGCACCCCCGCCCGGTGCGCCAGCCGCGACAGTTCCACCTGGAACGAATAGCCCTGCGAGCAGACCGACTCCAGCTCCATCGCCGTCAGCGCCGTCGACCGGTACACCCGGTAGCCGCCGGTGGCGTCGGAGACCGGCATACCCAGCGCCAACCGCGCGTACAGGTTGCCGCAGCGCGACAGCAGCAACCGCCGCAGCGGCCAGTTCAGCACCCGCGCCCCGCGGGTCCACCGGGAGCCGATGACCACGTCGGCGTCGCGGGCGGCGGCCAGCAGCGCGGGCAGGTCCTCCGGGGCGTGCGAGCCGTCGGCGTCCATCTCCACCACCGCGTCGTAGCCGCGCCGGCGCGCCCAGGCGAACCCGGCCAGATACGCCGCGCCCAGGCCGTCCTTGCCGGGGCGGTGCAGCACGTTGACGCGCGGGTCGGTGGCCGCCATCGCCTCGGCGAGGGCGCCGGTGCCGTCGGGGCTGTTGTCGTCGGCGACGAGGATGTCCACCGCCGGCGCGGCGGCGCGGACCCGGGCGACGACGTCGGGGAGGTTCTCCGCCTCGTTGTAGGTGGGGATCACCACCAGCACACGCCCCACCCCGGGGTGGCCCACCGGCACTGGCTCGCTCACCGCACCCCTTTCGCGCATCCGCCCCGGCCTCACCGGCCGGCGTCGACCTCCCGGCGGCGTGCGCGGCGCAGCCCGCCGGCGGCCACCAGGACCGCCACCGCGAGGCCGGCCAGGGCCAGCTCCGGCCACACACCCGCCCGCGTGGCCGGGGTACGCCCGTCGGCGAGCGCCATCTGACGCAGCACCACCGCGCGGGTGTTGAACCCGGTGGCGCCGCTTACCCGCCCGTCGGGGGTCACGAACCCGGACACCCCGACCGTGGAGGCCATCAACGCGCCCCGGCCGTGCTCGACGGCCCGCAGCCGCACCATCGCCAGCTGCTGGCGGGCCTCGGCGACGTCGAAGGTGGCGTTGTTGGTCTGCACCACCAGCAGCTGCGCCCCACCGTCGACGGTGTCGCGCACCAGGCCGTCGTAGGCGACCTCGAAGCAGATCACGTCGCGAGCACGGCCGGCCCGGACCGGACCACGCCGGGACGCTCACCGGCCACGAAGTCGTTGCGGACGAGGTCGACCTGCTTGCTGACCATCCGGGCGATCGTGCGCAGCGGCACGTACTCGGCGAACGGGACGGGGTGCCGTTTGGTGTACAGCTGGGACAGGTCCGCCCCGGTGCCCGGGCGCCACAGGATCCCCGCGTTGCGCACCTGCCCCCGGTCGGGGCCGAGCAGCACCGCACCGACCAGGATCGGCGCGCCGATCGCGTCGGCGGCCTGGGAGATCCGCTCCCCGGCGACGGCGTTGCGCAGCGGGTCGATGTCGGAGGAGTTCTCCGGCCACACCACCAGGTCGGGGCGGGGCCGGGTGCCGGCGTCGACCCCGGCGGCCAGTTCCAGGGTGGCGTCGACGTGGTTGTTGAGCACCGCCTGACGTTGGGCGTTGAAGTCCAACCCGAGCCGCGGCACGTTGCCCTGCACGACCGCCACGGTGATCGTCCGGCCGGTGCCGGCGGCGCCGGTGGGCACCAGCAGCGCCCCGCCGGTGAGCGCCAGGGCC
>NZ_JAEVHN010000431.1:0-5403 GCF_016803375.1 Micromonospora sp. 4G55 | reverse complement strand
GCCACCGCCTACGCCACCCCGTCCGTGCTGCTCTTCGGCCCGGTCCCGCCGGCCGAGTGGGGTCCGCCGCCGGACCGGCCCCGGCACCGGGTGCTGTGGAGCGGCGCGCGGGATTGGCCCGGCCGGCCCGGGGTAGGAAGGCACCCGACGTTGGCGGCCCTGCCCGTGGACCGGGTGCTGGCCGCCGTGGAAGAGGCCGAAGAGGCGGTGCGGGTCTCCGGTGCGATTGCGGCGTAGTGATCCGGGCCGGGCGGGGTACGGGCGCCGCCGGGCCGGCAAGGGCTGGGTGTTCCTCGACCCCCGGGGCGAGCCGGTGCGGGACGCCGACGAACTGTCCCGGCTGCGCGAGCTGGTCATCCCGCCCGCGTGGCAGGACGTCTGGATCTCGCCGTACCCGAACGGGCACATCCAGGCGACCGGCGTCGACGCGGCCGGCCGCAAGCAGTACCTCTATCACCCGGAGTGGCGGCGCAAGCGCGACGAGGCGAAGTTCGACCACGTGCTGGAGGTCGCCCACCGGTTGCCGGTGCTGCGCGCGCGGATCGCCGACGACCTGGGCCGGCGGGGCCTGCACCGGGACCGGGTGCTGGCCACCGTCGCCCGGCTGCTCGACATGGGGATGTTCCGGGTCGGCAACGACCAGTACGCGGTCGGCGAGGACGCCACCTTCGGGGTCTCCACCCTGCGCCCCGAGCACGCCCGCTCCCGGGGTGGGTGCGTGGTCTTCGAGTTTCCCGCCAAGGGCGGCATCGAACAGGTCCGCCGGATCGAGGACGAGGAGCTGTGCCAGGTGCTGACCAACCTGCGCCGGCGGCGGCGGGCCGAGGACCGTCTCTTCGGCTACTGGGACGGGCGGCAGTGGCGCGACGTGCGCAGCGACGAGGTTAACGAGTACCTGCGCGACGCCAGCGGCGGCGAGATGACCGCCAAGGACTTCCGCACCTGGCACGCGACGGTGCTCGCGGCGACCGAGCTGGCCACCGTGGGCGTGCAGCGGTCCGCCACCGCCCGGAAGAAGGCGGTGGCCGGGGTGATGAAGGAGGTCGCCGAGCTGCTGGGCAACACCCCCACGGTGGCCCGGACGTCCTACGTGGACCCGCGGGTGGTCGACCTCTACCACGACGGGGTGGTGGCGCCGGTCCGGCCGGACACCCCGAAGCCCGAGGCCGAGCGGACGGTCCTGGAGTTGCTGGAGGACGCCTGACCGGCCCCGTCGTCGGTCCTGGGGGGAAGAGCGACGGGGCCGGAATCGGTGTGGCCGGGTGGCAGGGTGGCGGGCCGTCCGTGCGGTACCGGGGCGGCCGCCCGTGACAAGAGGTCACGGGCGCCACCACGGTCCCCCGTTATCGGTGGCCGGCACGGGCCTGCCGACCGCCGATCCGGATTCAGTATGTCGACGTCGAGTTGACGACGGATGCCGCGTCGTTGACGATCCGTGCCTGTTCCCGCCGGGCCGCGCGGTAGCCCTGCGGGGTCTCGCCGTAGGCGGCGCGGAAGGCGCGGCTGAAGACCGCCTTGTCGCCGAAGCCCCAGCGGGCGGCGACGGCCTGGATCGCCCGGTGCGCCTGCGCCGGGTCGGCGAGGTCGCGGCGGCACCGGTCCAGGCGCAGGTCGCGCACGTACGACGCCACCGTGGTGTCCTCCGTCTCGAAGAGCCGGTGCAGGGTCCGGACGGAGACGTGGTGCGCGTCGGCGATCGTCTGCGGGCTCAGCGCGGCGTCGCCCAGATGCCGCTGGATGTAGCCGCGCACCTGCGCGAGCAGCGCCCGACGGCGGACCTCCCGGGGCACCGCGTCCTCGGCGACCAGGTGCCGGCCGAGCATGGTGGCGATCAGGTCGAGGGCGGTCGTGCCGAGCCGGTCGGCGTCCGCCGCGTGGTACTGCTCCGGATGACCGGTGATCTGCATCAGGTACTGGGCCAGCAGGGCGCCCACCCCCTCGGTGCCGGACATCCGGCCGGCGAGCAGGGGAGCCAGCCGGTCGGGGGGCAGCGGCAGCGCGCCGTACGGGATCAGCGCCACCACGGAGCTGGCGTGCTGCTGTCCGCCCTGGGCGCCCTCGTGGCTGACCTGGTGGGGGCGTGACCCGTCGTAGAAGGTGAACTCGCTCGGCCCGATCACGCTCTGCCGGCCGGCCTGCCCGGACGAGCCGGTGCCCGTGGTGGTCAGGGCGAGCAGGAAGTAGTCCACGTCGGTCTGCCGGGCCAGCTTGGCGGTCCGGACGGCGTCCAGCGACGGGTAGCGGTAGTTCACCAGCTGGATCGGGCCGAGGGGGATGATCTCGGCGCGGGCGGTGAAGTCGTCGGCGTGCGCGGACCGCATCCGCAGTGGCGACGCGGTGCGGGCGACGACGTCCAGCCACATCCCGAACCGCTCGCGCGGCGGCAGCGCCTCCGTGTCGATGACGTTCCGGTCCAGCATCTTTCCCGCCTTCGTGGTTCCGCGTGTGTCCGGCCCATTGTCGATGACGGTCCTGCGGGCGAAAGAGTGCGGAGACGACGGATCCGCGCGACCGGGTGGGCGCGCGGATCCGAGGCGGGGCCGGTCAGTCGTTGAGCACGTGCGAGAGCCGGTCGCGGAAGCGGCGCTCCGAGTCGCTGACCTGGTCGCCGCCGAGGCCGAGGAGGCCGCCGGTGGCGGCGGCGCCGACCACCTGCTCGGCGATCTCCACCAGCCAGTGCTTGTACGCCCCGGCCTCGCCCTCGTCCACCCGGGCGGCCAGCAGCGCCGCCGCCTGACCCGCACGGGCCAGCACGTCGTCGATCAGGGCCTGCGGGTCGGCCGGCTCGATGACCGGCAGTTCCTCGCCGGCCTCCGGGTCGCCCACCCGGGACACGATCTCCCCGGCGACCGCCGCGACCAGCGGGTTGGCCGACTCGCGGCCGGCGGAGATGGTCTCCAGCCCGGCGGCGTTCTCCGCGCGGGTGCGCCGGCTGCCGTCGTGCTCCGCGGCGCTGGCCGCGGTCAGGACCGCCTGCGGCAGGCCGACCAGCAGCCCCCACTCCTCGTCGGAGAACCCGAACCCGGTGTACGCCGGCTGTTCGATCACGACTGAGCCCCTCTCGTTTCGTTGCGTCTGCGCCCGGTGCCCGGTCAGGCTAGTCCAGCGTCAGCAGGCCCTGCTCGGACACCACGGGCACGGAAAGCGTCTTGTAACCGACCTCGTCGAAGAGCACCGTCATCCGGTCCTCCTCGTAGTTGAGCACCAGTCCCGCCCCCCACTCGGGGTGGCGGACCTGGCTGTGCACCGGGAACGGCCCGACCGCGCCGTCGTCGGCGGTGCTGGTGCCGGCGTGGCAGCTGTCGCAGTGCCCGCAGACCTCCGACATCTGCTCGCCGAAGTACGCCAGCAGCGTCTGGCCCCGGCAGGCGGTGGTCTCGGCGAAGGCGCGCATCATGTCGGTGCGGGACCGGGTCACGGTCTGCTGCCGCTCCGCCTCGGCCAGGGCCGCCGCGGCGGCGTCCACCGGCTTGGGGGAGTAGCGGGGCGCGCCGATCTTCTGCCGGGCCCGCGGCTCGGCGGCACCGATCTGCTCCAGCAGCGACAGGTACTGGCCGAGCTTGCGCGGACCCAGTCCGGTCACCTCCCGCAGCTCCTTCTTGGTCCGCGCCTCCTTGCGCAGCAGCGCGGCCAGGTCGCGCAGCTCGGTCTCGTCCGGCAGGCCGCCGCTGAAGTAGCGTTGCAGCCCGACGTCCTCGGCGCGCCAGAGCAGCAGCACCCGGGCCGGCGCGCCGGCGCGGCCGGCACGGCCGATCTCCTGGAAGTAGCTGTCCGGCGAGTCGGGCAGCGCCATGTGCACCACCCAGGCGATGTTCGGCTTGTCGATGCCCATGCCGAACGCCGAGGTCGCCACCATGATCGGCACCTGGTCGGCGAGGAACGCCTCGTGCAGCTCGTGACGGGCGCCGGTGGCCATCCCGCCGTGGTAGTACTGCGAGGGGAAGCCGGCGTCGGTCAACCGCTGGGCCAACTCCTCGGCGGCCCGCCGGGTCGGCACGTAGATGATCCCGGGGCGTTGGTCGTCGCGCAGCAGCGCCACCAGCCGCCGCCACCGGTAGTCGTCGGTGGGGCAGTGCGCGACCTCCAGGAAGAGGTTGGGCCGGTCCAGCCCGGAGACCACCACCTCCGGGTCGCGCAGCCGCAGCCGGGCGATGATGTCGTCGCGCACCGGAGGTGACGCGGTGGCGGTCAGGGCCACCACCGGCGGCCGGCCGATGCCCTCGATCAGGTGGCCCAGCGCCAGGTAGTCGGGGCGGAAGTCGTGACCCCAGGCCGAGATGCAGTGCGCCTCGTCGATCGCCACCAGCGCCGGCCTGAGCGCCCTGACCTCGGCCATCCGGTCGGGGTTGCTGAGCTGCTCCGGGGTGATGAAGAGGAACTCGGCCCGGCCGTCGCGGATCTCCTCGATCGCCTGGGCCTGCTGGGCCGGGGACTCGTCGGAGCTGATCCGTACCGCCCGCAGCTCGGGGCGCTGCCGTTCGTTGAGCGCGGCGATCTGGTCCTGCTGCAGCGCCAGCAGCGGGGAGATCACCACCGTCGGTCCGGGGATCAGGCTGGCCGGGATCTGGTAGATCGCGGACTTGCCGGCGCCGGTGGGCAGGACCACCAGGGCGTCGCGTCGCTTCATCACCGCGCGCATGGCGGCGAGTTGGTTGGGCCGCAGCGCGGTCCAGCCGAAGAGGCTCCGCGCCGCGCGGCGCAACGTCGTCGAGTGCATGGACAGCTTCATCGAGGGCCGGAGGTACCCGAGGAGATTAGCGCCGAAACCGTCGACACCGGCCGATCGATCCGGAGAGCCGCAACGCCGCGCGGGTACGCGGCCGCCGGCGCGGAGCCGGTCAGGTCATCCGGAACACCGGGCCGCGCGGGGTGAACGGCAACCGGGCGCCCGCCGGCACCAGGAACGCGTGGTCGCGCCGGATCCGCAGCACGTCGCACTCCCCGTCGGTGACGACCAGGATCGGGCCGTCCGACGGGAAGTCCTCGGCCCGTTCCAGCAGCCGGATGCCGGGTTGCAGCACGGTGCCGCCCCGGCCGCGTACCCGCACCCGGCCGGCGATCTCCTCCACCGGCAGGTAGCCGGCGTCGTACGCCACCGCGTCGCAGAACACCACCCGGGCGGCCGGTACGTCCCGGGCCAGCGCGTACGAGGCGACCGCGCCGAGCGCCCGCCCCATCAGCCGGGCGCTCATCGACCCCGAGGTGTCCAGCACCACGCCGAACGTGGGGCGGCGCTCCCGCTCCTCCGGGCGGTGCCAGCCGGGGCGGGGGGATGCCCGGGGTACTCGCCTGGCGGCGGGACGGGCGGGCGTACGACCGCTGCCGCTCGCGGGCCGGGAAGTGCTCGTCGAACCAGCGGGCGAGCTGCACGTCCCGACGGCGGGGGCGGCGCGTCGAGCACCC
>NZ_JAEVHN010000430.1:0-5407 GCF_016803375.1 Micromonospora sp. 4G55 | reverse complement strand
GCGCGGGCGACCTTCACGACGGCCTTCTTGCGGTTCTGGCTGCCACGCTGTTTGCGGGACAGGTCTTGCTGCAACCGCTTGAGCTTGCGTGCGGCGCGGCGCAGGAACTTCGGGGCGGCCACCTTCGTGCCGTCCGAGAAGACCGCGAAATGGGTCAGGCCCAAGTCGATGCCGATCTCGGAGTCCGCGACCGGAAGCGGCTCGTCGGTGCTCTGCACGACGAACGAGGCGAAGTACCGGCCGGCCGCGTCCCGGATCACCGTCACCGACGACGGGTCCGACGGGAGGTTGCGTGACCAGCGCACCTCGACGTCGCCGACCTTCGGCAGCCGCAGCAGGCCGTTGTCCAGCACCCTGAACCGGGCATTCTTGGTGAACCGGATCGCCTGCCGGTTGTCCTTGCGTGAGCGGAACCGCGGCGGCGCCACCCTGCGGCCCTTGCGCTTGCCCGATAGCGAGACGAAGAAGTTGCGGTACGCCACGTTCAGATCCGCGAGGGCCTGCTGCAACACGACCGAGGACACCTCACCCAACCACGCCCGTTGCGGGGTCAGCTTGGCCGCGGTGACCCGCTTGGACAACTCGGCGTCCGACAGATACGGCAGACCCTCGAGCCGGGCCTGCTGCCGTGCCCGCAGCCCGTCGTTGAACACCACCCGGGCGCACCCGAACGACCGGGCCAGCGCGTCGCGCTGACTGGCGTCCGGGTACACACGATAGTTGTAACGAAGCTGCACCCGCGCACCGTACCATTGGCTTATGGCCGAACTCGAAGACATCCGCACAGGTAGACACTGCGTTTTCGCTCTGCACGCTCACTTGGTCTTCGTGACGAAGTTCCAGCACAAGGTGTTCAGCGACCGGCACCTCGCCCGAATGCAGGAGATCATGCGGGCGGTGTGCGCCGACTTCGAAACCGAGCTGGTCCAGTTCAACGGCGAGAACAACCACGTCCACCTGCTCGTCAACTTCCCACCCAAGGTCGCCCTGGCGAAACTGGTCAACAGCCTCAAGGGCGTGTCCAGCCGGCGACTCCGGCAGGAGTTCCCCGACCTACAGCGGCACTACTACCGGGCCAACAAACTCTGGACGGGTTCCTACTTCGCAGGCTCCGCCGGCGGCGCACCGCTAAGCGCCGTGCGTCAGTACATCGAGCAGCAAAACCGCCCGGTCCAAGGCACTGCTCGCACCTTGGCGGCCCTCCCAACGCGGGCCTTCACCCCCGGCCCTGAAGGGCAGAGCACTGGCCCGCAACCCGGGTAGCCCCTGGCGCAAGTCTCGCGGTCACCTCGGCGACCACTGGCACCCCGCGCGCCTGGCCGCCCACCGGATCCGGCTGGGTAGGGTGGGTGGCTGTTCGCGTCCCGCGGGAGGAAGACGATGACCGTGCAGCCATCCAGGCCCACGTTCGGCCTGGACGACTTCGGGCTGGACGACCGGATGCGACTGTTCGGTTACGTCACGGCGGAGAACCGATTCGCCTACCTGTGGCTGCTGCGGGCCTTCGACTCGGCGCGGTCCAGCTACCACGTCGTGCTGCACACCTCTGACGTGGCCGCAGCGCTGGCGGCGCTGCACGAGGCGAACGCCGACTGCCCGGATCCGGCGCAATTGGAGCTGCCGCGGCTGCTCGACGCCCTGGTGGACTGGGGGGTGCTCGACCGAGGGCAGGACGGTTCCCGGGCCACGACGTTGGCGGAGTACCGCAACCGACACTCGGTGTACCAGTTCACCGAGGCCGGGTACCGGGCCCACCGGGCGGTGGAGGCGGTGTTGTCGGCGAGCATGGACGACTGGACGCTGTCCCGGCTGGTCTTCGCCGATCTCCTGGCGGACCTCAACGCGCTCGCATCGGCCAACGAGGCCGGGGACGCGGAGGAGGTCTACCGCAAGTTCAACCGGCTGGACCGGGCGTTGGCCGACATCGCCGAGCGGGCTGCCCGCTTTTACCACATGCTGGGCGATCTGGGACGGACCAACGACGTGCGGCCGGAGGCGTTCCTCGCCCACAAGGACGCGCTGCTGGCTCACCTGCGGGATTTCCACGACGAGTTGCAGCGTTACACCCCCCGGCTACGCGCGGCGGTGCACGAGGTGGAGGCGACCGGGCTGGACCGGCTGATCGAGGCGGCCGCCGAGGCCGACGAGCGGCTTTTCCACACCCCGGTGCAGCGGCTGGATGACTGGCGGCGGCGCTGGACGGGGCTTCGGTCCTGGTTGGCGCCGCCGGGTCCGGAGCAGCTCAGCGAGGCGGACCGGCTGTCGGACGCCACCATCGCCGCGATCGGTGACGTCCTCGCCCTGTTGCGCCGAGTCACCGAGGCTCGCCGCGGCGGGGTGAGCCGGGAGTCGCAGCTGCGGCATCTGGCCGCGTGGTTCACCCACACCGGCACCCAGGAGGCCGCGCACGCCCTGTTCGACGTCGTGTTCGGCCTCGGCGCTCCTCGCCACGTCGGGGTGGCGCACCCGGATCCGGAGGCGATCACGAGCCGGCTGTCGTGGTGGGAGGCGCCGGCGGTGGAGCTGTCCCGCACCCTGGTGGCCACCGGTCGGGCACCCGGGCAGGGTCGGGGACGGCCGGCCCGGCTGGACCGGGTCGACGACCGCCGGCACCGGCTGCGCGGCGACCAGCTCGCCCGGGAGCGCCGGTTGGCCGACGCGGCGACGGCGCTGGCTGCTGAGGGGGTCACCGACGGCCGGTTGGACACCTCGCAGACCCAGGTCCTGCTGCGCCTGCTCGACATCGCGCTGGCCGCCCGGGTCGGCGGCACGGCCGCGGTGCCGCTGGCGGCCGCCGCGCACGGCGTCCGGCTGACCCTCACCCCGACGCCGGGACGGTTCACCACGGTGCGCACCGTCGACGGCCGGCTGCATCTGGACGGGTACGCGCTGACGGTCACCGCCGCGCAGCACACCGCGGTCCGCCGTCCCGAGCTGGTGCCGGCGTGACCGCGGAATCGGGCGCGCTCCGGCCGGCGGTCCACCGGTTCGCCGTCGATGTCCCGGAGTTGGAGTTGGCGGACTACCAGCGGGCCGTCCGGCTGATCTTGCGCCACCCGCTGATCACGGCGACCTGGCCCGACGAGCGGGCGCTGCCCCGGGTGCGGCGGTTCGCCGCCACCCTGCGCCGGGATATCGCCGAGGCGTTCGGGTACCGGCTGGAGCTGCACGGTTCGACGGCCCGGCTGGTGCGGGCGAAGGATCAGCTCGACGGCACCCAGCCGGCGGTGTCCCGCACCGGGCGGCCGTTCGACCGGCAGCGCTACGCGTATCTGGCGTTGTGCCTGGCGGTGCTGGGCCGCGCCGGGATCCAGATCACCCTCAGCGAGTTGGCCGACTCGGTGGCCGGTGACGCGAACCGGATCACCGGCCTGGGGCTGGATCCGGACCACGGCCCGGATCGGCGGGCGTTCGTGGACGCGGTCGGCTGGTTGGAGGAGCGCGGCGTGCTCCGGCTGGCCGACGGCTCAAGCGCCGCCTGGGCCAGTGACCCCGGGGCCGGTGAGGCGTTGTACGACGTCGCGCGGGACGTGGTGTTCGCGCTGTTCCGGCCGACCCGGGTGGTGCAGCACGTCGATTCGGTGTCGGCGCTGCTCGGCCGGGCGATGACCAGCAGCGGCAACGCCGAGCGCCGGCAGGCAGCTCAGGCGGCCCGGCGGGCGGTGGTGGAGTCGCCGGTCGTCTACCATGCCGACGTCGAGCCGGTGGTCGCCAACCATCTGCGCGGGTCGGCGCTCGCCGCCGACCTGGCCCGGTTGACCGGTTTGCGGGTGGAACGGCGGGCCGAGGGGGTGCTACTGGTGGACACCGCCGGGTTCACCGGGGAACGGTTCCCGGGCACCGGCTCGGTGGCTCAGGCTGCGGTGCTGCTCGCGGTGGGGATGGCCGACCGCGTGGTGGATCCGGATGGCCGTCGGGTCAAGCGGCTTGTCCCGCCTGACGGGTACGGCCGGCAGCAGGCGCTGGTGGGCCAGATCGACGCCGGCCTGCCCGCGGCCACGCTGGTGCGCCTCGACGACACCGGTTCGGTCGAGCCGTGGACCGCCGAGGACGAGGGCGGCCCCGACGAAACCGACGGCGGCGCCCGGTTGCCGTTCATCACCGACAGCTTCCTGCGTACCGCCGTCGGCGAGATCCTTCAGCGGTACGGGTCGGCGTTCGGTGCCCAGTGGCACGCCGACCCGGACCGGCTGCGCGCCGAGGCGGTGGCGCTGCTGGAACGGTTCGGCGCCGTGACCGCCGTGTCAGGCGGGGTGCTCGTCCGGCCGCTGGTGGGCCGTTACCGCCACACCGTCGCCGCGGTCAAGCCCCGCGCCGCCACCGAAACCCTCTTCTGACCTGACCTCGGGAAGTTGATCGTGATCGAGCAACGTGCCGTCCGCCGGTTCGCCCCCACCCGGGCCGGGATCATCAATCTGTGGGACTACCGGGACGAGGAGTTCGTCTTCGTCGACGGCTGGCTGGTGCTGCGCGGGCCGAACGGCTCCGGCAAGACCAAGGCGCTGGAGGTGCTGTTCCCGTTCGTCCTCGACGGGCGGATCGAACCCCGCCGGCTCAACCCGTTCGCCAGCGAGGACCGGACGATGAAGTCGAACCTGCTCTACCGGGGGCAGGAGGTCACCCACGCGTACGTGTGGATGGAGTTCGGCGACGGCGAGGAGTACGTGACGGTCGGCATCGGGTTGCGGGCGCACCGGCACGTCGACCGGGTGACCCGCTGGCACTTTGTGGTCGACGGTCGGGTGGGGGTGGACTTCTCCCTGCTGGACGCCGACGACCGGCCGCTGAACCGCCGCGACCTGATCGACCGGTTGGGTGTCGACGCGGTGCGGGACTCGGCCGAGGACTACCGGCAGCTCGTCGACGCCCGGCTGTTCGGCCTCGGTCCGGCCCGCTACGAGCAGCTGCTGGATCTGGTGCTGACCCTGCGTAAGCCGCAGCTGGCCAAGGACCTCAACCCGGTCGAGCTGTCCCGCACGCTGCAACGGGGGCTGCGCCCGGTCGAGGACCACCTGCTGGTGGAGGCCGCCCGCTCGTTCGACGACATGGAGGCGGTCGCCCGTACCCTCGAAGGGCTGGTGGCTGCGGATGCAGCGACGGCCTCATTCCTGACGGTTTACTCGACCTATCTGCGCACCCACGCCCGGGCGGCCGCTGACACCCTGACCGCCCGCCGCGACGCGGTCGCCACCCAGTCGGGCGCACTGGGCGACGCGCGCCGCACGGCCGACGCGGCGGCCGAGGCGGAGTCCGAGGCAGGCAAGCGGCTGCGGGCCGTCGAGGGCGAGCCCGGACGGCTCCGCGCCCACCTGGACAGCCTGAAGGCCTCGGCGGCCTACCAGTCCCACGAGCAGCTCGCCGACCTGGAACGGCACGTGCACGACCTGGGCCGAGGCGGCCGAGCGGG
>NZ_JAEVHN010000429.1:0-5407 GCF_016803375.1 Micromonospora sp. 4G55 | reverse complement strand
CCAGCTCCTGCGGCGTGTAGAGCGGGTTGTGCTCGACCACCACCGCGCCGAGGCGCAGCGCGGCGTAGAAGGCGATGACGTGCTGCGGACAGTTCGGCAGCACCAGGGCCACCCGGTCGCCCGCGCCGACGCCGAGCCGGCGCAGCGCCTCCGCCGCCCGGGCCACCTGCGCGTCGAGCTGGGCGTAGGTGGTGGTGGACCCGAAGAAGTCCAGCGCGACCCGGGAACCGAACCGGCCGGCCGCCGCGCGCAGCAGGTCGACCAGGGACTCCTCCGACGGCGCGACGGTCGCCGGCACGTCGGGGGCGTAGCTGCGCAGCCAGGGCCGCTCGGCGGTCAGGTCCATCGGGTCTCCCCTCGCTGGGCACGACGGTCCGCCCGCCGGTCGCGACCGGGCGTACCGCCCCCAGCCTAACCTACCTACCGGTAACCTACGCCCGCGTAGGTCCGGGTCAGCAGCCGCTCCACCGCACCGGCCGCAGCCCGGTTCCGTTGGTGGAGCCCACGATGGTGCCGTTGTCCGCGATCGCCCAGGCCATGATGAGCACGGCGCCCGGGACCGCCCCCGGGAGCGGGACGAGGCGGTCACCGCGGTCGACCGCCCGGTCGCCGAGCACCGTGCCCCGAGCGTTGACGTCCTGCACCGACGGCAGCCCCGGGTGCACCGGTACCGGCACCCCGCTGCGCAGGTCCCAGCGCATCAGCACGTCGTCCCCCTCGGGACCGGCACCGCCGACCGCCCAGTCACCCTGCGCGGCCCGTACCCAGGTACGCGTCGTGCCGGGCGCGGTCAGCCGGTCGATCCGTCCGTCGGGCCGGCGGACCCAGGCGGTGGGCGTCGTCGCGCCGCCCGAGGCGCCGGCGCCGCCGACGATGGTGCCGTCGTCGAGGATCTCGAGCGCGCCCGAGTTCGCCGGCGCGTCGACCACCTCCACGGTGCCCGGCCGGTCCGCCGGCCAGAGCAGCGGCAGGGCGCTCTCGGTCTCCTCCACCGAGCCGCGGCCCACGATGTCACCGCGGGCGTTGATGCCGTTCGGCCAGGTCCCGGAGACCGTCGCCGGCACCGGCAACCACTCCAGCCGGCCGTCCCGGTAGCGCCACGGGCGGTAGGTGCCGTCGACGAAGGCGCTGCCGACCACCACGCCGTACCGGTTGACGGCGGCGAGACGCCGGGACGGGTCGGACGGCACGACGGTGACCCGCGGCCCGTCCCACAGCAGCAGCAGTTCCTCCCATACGTCCCCGGTGACGCGCAGGCCCCGACCGGCGATGAACCGCCCGGTCGGGTCGATCGCCCGCGCCTCGCCGTGCGTCACGTCGGCCGGCATCGGCAGCGGGCGGATGGTGCAGAACGTCGCGCTGCGCGGCCTCGTCGCCGCGGTGGCGACGCCGGGCGAGCCCAGCGTCGCGATGAGGACGCCGGCGGTGAGGCCGGCGAGGAGGCTGTTCGGGATGGTCCGCGTCATGGCTGCTCCCGGCACTGGCGCCCGGGTCTCCGGGCGGTTCCATGCCCTGTTCACGGATCAGGTCACCGCCCGGTTGCACCGCGGCCGGGGAATCTGCCGCGGCACCGGACGGACGCGGCCGCGACCGGGCCGCTCGGCGGTAGGTCCCTCCGGTTCCCCCGCCGTCGACGTGCGGGCGGGACACCCGCACCGTCGACGACGCAACTGACGCCGCCGATGCCGGCGGCGCAGTCGGTGGAGTCAGCAGCCGGTCCAGCGCACCGGGGTCACCCGGCCGTCGTTGCGGAAACCGACCACCGTGCCGGTGTCCGAGATGGCCCGAGCGCCGACGCCCACCTGGGCTCCGCCTCCGGGCAGCAGGCGGGAGGTGCCGCCCCGGGCGATGCGGTCGCCGCCGACCACCGTTCCGCGCTTGTTGACGTCGGTCACCAACGGCAGCTCGTCGGCAAGTCGCGACCAGGAGCCGTCGCGCAGGTCCCAGCGCACTTTCACCTGGTTGCCGTCACCGAGGTTGACCCGACCGATCGCCCAGTGGCCCTGCGCCGCGTAGACGATGGTGGTGCGGGCCCCCGGCACGGTGAGCGCCTCGACACGTCCGTCCGGGTACCGCACCCAGCCGGTCCACGCCGCGAACTCGCCGGCGGTGCCGACGATGGTGCCGTCCTCGGTGATGCCCTTCGGCGCGGCGTTGGCCGGAAGGTCGAGCACCTCGAAGGTGCCGGGCCGGGCGGCCGGCCACCGCACCGTGAAGGGGTCGCCGGTGTTCGGGTCCACCCCCACGCCAACGATGTCTCCTGCGCCGTTGATCGCCGAGGGCTGCGCGCCACCAGGCGGCGACGGGAGGAGTTCGAGGACGCCGTCGCGCAGGATCCACGGCCGGGTCCTGCCATCGGCCCAGCCGCTGCCGACCACCGTGCCGGCGGTGTTGACGTCCGCCACGGCGTCGGCGAGCGGCGACTCGATCGTGGTGAGCCGCCCGCGCTTCCAGAGCAGCAGCAGGAGCTGGTTGCTCTCCTCGCCCCTCCGCAAGGCGGTGCCGGCGATGAACCGGCCGGTCCGGTCGATGGCCTGCGCGTCGGCCCGGTAGACGTCGGCGGGGTAGGGCAGGGTGGACAGCTTGCAGGCGCTGGCCGTCCGCGGTGCGGCGGCGGCCGGCGCGGTGGCGACGCCGAGCGCGGCGGACAGCAGCCCGGCGGTGGCCGTCGCCAGCATCCGGCGTCGAGCGAGGTGGGCCATCGATGTCTCCCCGTGGTTGGTCCGGTGCTCCGGACGGTGTGACGGGAGAACCATCGACGACCACATCGGGTTGCGATCTGTCCGATACCTGACAACCCGTTCGCGTTTCCGCCCGCGCCGCGGTCGCGGCGGGTCGACTACCGGCGGCCGGGGGAGTGCTGCCGCATCATCTGCCGTCCCCGCACGAACGCCAGCACGATCACCACCACCAGTGCGATCGCCCCGATCAGAACCAGCCAGCGGACCGCCTCGAGGAGCAGCCCCAGCAGGACGAGCGCGCCGCCGACGATGCCGACGATCCAGAGCACGGTCCGCATGTTCGCCTCCCTGATCGACTGTCCGCGCGCCTTCCCCGTGGGTGGCCGGACATGCCGGTCGGACGCGAAAACGCCGGTCAGCGTCGGGCGACGTAGACGGTGTTGGCGCTCTCGCCGCCGGTCAACGGGTTGGCGAAGCGGACGACGTGGGCCTGCGAGGTCGGGAACACCTCGGCCAGCACCCGGCCGAACTCCTCGTCCGGCGGGTCGTCCGACCAGAGGGCGAACACCCCGTCCGGGTGCAGCAGGTCGGCCAGCCGGCGCAGCCCGTCCGCCCGGTAGAAGGGGGCGTGGCTGGGGTGCAGGACGTGCCGCGGCGAGTGGTCCACGTCCAGCAGCACGGCGTGGAACCGGCGGTCCGGATCCGCCGGGTCGAGGCCGCTGCCGGCGGCGACGGCGGCGAAGAAGTCGGCCCGCACGAACCGGGTACGCGGGTCGGGCGCCAGCCCGGCGGCGAACGGGAACAGCTGCCGGCGGTGCCAGTCGATGACGTCCTCGATCGCCTCGACCACCACCAGCGAGCGCACCCGGGGGTCCTCCAGCGCGGTCCGCGCGGTGTACCCGAGGCCGAGGCCGCCGACCGCCACGTCCAGGGCGTCCCCGGTCAGCGGGGCCAGGCCCAACCGGGCCAGCTCGATCTCCGCCACCGGGAAGAGGCTGGACATCAGGAACTCGTCGTCGAGCTTCACCTCGTACACGTCGACGTCGAGCGCCGGGTCGCGGCGCCGGCGCAGGCTGATCTCGCCGATCGGGGTCTCCCGCCAGGCCAGTTCCTCGAATCGCGCGCCCACCCGGCCTCCTCGCCGCCACCGTCCGTGCGGGATGCTACCGAACGGGTCCGGCTCCTCCCGCGACCCTGACCGGCCGGCGCGCTCTCCGGTGCCCGTAACCGGCAGTCACGCCGGCCGGGTCGCCACCACCACCGTGTCGAGCGCGTCCACGGTGCCGCCGTCGACGGTCACCGGGCGGCGGGCCGTCTCCGCCCGCCGCACCCGCAGCCCGTCGAGACCGGCGGTCACCTCCTCCGGGGTGAGCAGGATCGCCGGCTCGCGCGGGCCGCCCACCCCGCCCTCCAGGTTGGCCCGGTCGTGCCCGACCACCACCACCGTGCCGCCGGGCCGCAGCGCGTCGCGCGCCCCGGCCAGCACCGTCGCCCGCGCCGCCGCAGGTAGGTGCAGGTAGGCGACCAGCACCAGGTCGTACCGGCCGGGCTCGGGCGGGTCGACGGTGACGTCCGCGACCCGCCAGTCCACCGGTACGCCCCCGGCGCGCGGCCAGCTCCCGGCCGCGCTCCACCGCCACTGGTGAGAAGTCGACCGCGGTCACCCGCCAGCCCCGCCCGGCCAGCCAGACCGCGTTGCGTCCCTCCCCGGCGGCGAGGTCGAGCGCGTCACCCGGGGGCAGGTCGGCGGCCGCCTCCACCACGAAACGGTTCGGCTCGGCGGTCCACACCAGCTCCGTCGAGGCGGCGTACCGCGCGTCCCATTCGCTGCTGTCCACCGTCCGGTTATACGCCAACCCGGGCGACCCGGGGCGCGACGTCTCGGCGGCGGCGTCCTGGAGCCGACGACGCAGGGTCGCCGGGACATCGACGCAGCGCATATCCTGTCCGCCGACGACTCGCCGGAAGGGACGCCATGCCGTCGCGGCAGGACCAGCTCCACTCGTACCAGTTCACTGTGCAGCGGGCGGTCGCCGCGCTGGTGATGCGGGAGACCGACCCGGCGCGGTCGCCGTTCCGGCGGCTCGCCGGCGCCGGTCTGGCGAGCGTGCTGGTGGCCGCGATCGGGCTCGGGGGCTTCGCCCTGTACGGCCTCTTCGCCGGCGGCGGCAGCAAGTGGCGTGACCCGGGCGCGGTGATCGTGGAGAAGGAGTCCGGCGCCCGGTTCGTCTACCGGGACGGCAAGCTGCACCCGGTGCTCAACTACGCCTCCGCGCTGCTGATCATCGGCGCCGAGCGGTCCAGCACGGTGCTGGTCTCCCGCCGGTCCATCGAGGGGGTGCCCCGGGGCCTGCCGCTGGGCATCGCCGACGCGCCGGACTCGCTGCCCGCCCCCCGGGCGGCTCTCGACCGCCGCGTGGACGGTCTGCTCGGTCGTACCGGCCGAGACCGGGCATCCGACGCCCCGCTCGGCGCTGCTCATCGGTCGGGAGGCCACCGGCGGACGGCCGACCGGCGAGGAGGGGGTGCTGGTCCGGCACCCGGACGGCACGCTGCATCTCGTCTGGCGGCAGCGGCGCTTCCTGCTGCGCGACACCAGCCGGGTGCTGGCGGCCCTGGCCGCCACCCGGGAGCGGGCGGTGCCGGTGGCGCCCGCCCTGCTCAACACGTTGCCCGCGGGCGCCGACCTGGCCCCGCCGGCCCTGCCCGAGCTGGGTCAGCCCGCC
>NZ_JAEVHN010000428.1:0-5422 GCF_016803375.1 Micromonospora sp. 4G55 | reverse complement strand
GGGTCGGTGCCGCCGGCCAGGCCGGCGCCCTCGCCCCACAGGTTCCAGACCAGTGCGGTGGCGGGCAGCCCCATCGACCGGCGGTGCCGGGCCAGTGCGTCGAGGAAGCTGTTCGCCGCCGCGTAGTTGCCCTGGCCGGCCGGGTCGAGCAGGCCGGCCACCGAGGAGAACAGGACGAACGCGGTCAGCTCCCGTTCCTCGGTCAGCTCGTGCAACGCCCAGGCGGCGTCCACCTTGGGCGCCAGCACCGCGGCGAGCCGGTCCGGCGTGAGCGAGGTGAACAGCGCGTCGTCGAGCACGGCGGCGGCGTGCACCACGGCCGTCAGCGGCTGCGGCAGCCCGTCGACCAGCGCCGCCAGGGCCTTCGGGTCGGTGACGTCGCAGGCGGCGAGGGTCACCTCGGCGCCGAGCGCGGCCAGTTCGTCGCGCAGCCCCGCCGCGCCCGGCGTCTCCGGGCCACGCCGGCTGACCAGCGCCAGGTGTCGCACGCCGTGCGTGCCGACCAGGTGCCGCGCGACCAGCGCGCCGAGACCGGTGGTGCCGCCGGTGACCAGCACCGTGCCGTCGGGCCGCCAGGGCGACGGGGGCGGCTCGGTCGGCACCGGGACGGGGGCCAGCCGGGGCACCTTCACCTGGTTGCCGCGCACGGCGACCTCCGGCTCGGGCAGCGTGACCACGGCCGGCAGCATCCGCAGGCTGGCCTCGTCGGAGTCGAGGTCGACCAGCATCAGCCGGTCGGGGTGCTCGGCCTGCGCGGCGCGCAGCAGGCCCCAGACGGGAGCGACGGTCAGGTCGAGGTGCCCGCTGTCGTCGTCCGCCGCGAACCAGGTCAGCACCACCAGCCGGGTGGCGGCGAACCGCTCGTCGGCGAGCCACGCCTGGGTAGTCTCCAGCACCCCGGCCAGGCCGTCGCGGACCGCCTCGGGCACCTCGCCGTCCGCCGGCTCGACCGGCAGGAACACCACATCGGGTACGCCGTCCGTCGCGGCCGCCGCGGCCAGCGCCGCCAGGTCCGGGTACGCGGGCACGCCCGCGCGGCCGAGGTCGACCTCGCCGCCGAGCACCGCCCACCGCTCGGGTACGGCCTCGGCGGCCTCGCCCAGCGGCAGTTGGGGCCAGTCGACCCGGAACACCGAGTCGAGGTGGCGGGTGCCGGTCATCGCCGCTCCGGCGGCCACCAGCCGGTCCGCGGTGACCGGCCGGACCACCAGCGACTCGACGGTGGCGACCGGGGTGCCGGCGGTGTCGGCCAGGTCCAGGCGGACCGCCTCGGAGCCGGCGCTCTCGTCGGAGTTGGTCCAGTTGATCCGTACCCGCAGGCGGCTGCGGCCGCCGGAGTGCAGCCGTACCCCCGTCCAGGAGAACGGCAGCTGGCCGGCGCCGATGTCCTGCGGCTTGCGCCCGCCGAGGAAGTCGGTGGCGCTGAGTGCGGCGTCGAGCAGCGACGGGTGCAGCCGGTACGCGGCCGCGTCCTGCCGGGCCTCGTCGGGGAGCGCCACCTCGACGAAGAGGTCCCGGCCGCGCAGCCAGACGGCACGCAGCCCGCGGAACATCGGCCCGAAGTGGTACCCCTGCGCGGTCAGGTAGTCGTAGACGCCGCTGATGTCGACCGGCTGGGCGTCGGCCGGCGGCCACTGACCCACGCCGACGCCGAACTCCTCCGGGGTGACCGGCGGCGTGTTCTCGGTGGCGAGCCAGCCGGTGACGTGCCGGGTCCAGCCCACCTCCGGCGGGGCGTCGTCGAACCGGGACCAGATGGCGATGCTCCGGCGGTTGCCGGTGTCCGGCTCCCCCACCACCACCTGGACGGCCGCGCCGCCGTGGTCGGGCAGCGGCATCAACTGCTCGATGATCAGTTCCTCGACCACGTCGCAGCCGACCTCCTCGGCGGCGCGCAGGGCCAGCTCGACGAAGCCGGTGCCGGGGAGCAGCCCCATGCCCATCACGTTGTGGTCGGCCAGCCAGGCGTGGGTGTCGAGGGCGAGCCGGCCGGTGAGGACCACGCCGCCGCCCTGCGGCGCCACCATGACGGCGCTGAGCAGCGGGTGGTCGGCGTCGCGCTGGCCGTGCCCGGCGGCGTCGCCGGCCCGGGTCTTCGGGGCGTTCAACCACAGGTGCCGCCGCTCGAACGGGTACGTGGGCAGGTCGACGCGGCTGCCACCGCCGAGCACCTCGGTCCAGCGGATCGGGGTGCCGGTGACGTGCAGCCGGGCCAGGGCGTCGAGCAGCTGCGTCACCTCGGACCGGTCCCGGCGCTGGGCCGGCGCGACGACGGTGTCGGTCACGACGCCCTCGATCATCGGGGTGAGCGCGGCGTCCGGACCGAGTTCCAGGAACGTCGTGACTCCCGCCTGGTGCAGGGCGGTGATGCCGTCGGCGAAGCGGACCGCCTCCCGGACGTGGCGCACCCAGTAATCCGGGTCGTCAGCTCGGTGCTCGCCACGGCACCGGTCAGGTTCGACACGACCGGGAGTTGCGGCTCGGCGTAGGTCAGCCCTGCCGCCACGGCCCGGAAGTCGTCGAGCATCGGGTCCATCAACCCGCTGTGGAAGGCGTGACTCACCCGCAGCCGCGTGGTCTTGCGACCAAGGTTGGCGAAGTGCTCGGCCACGTGCAGCACGGCCGCTTCCGGACCGGAGATGACCACCGACCGGGGACCGTTGACGGCCGCGACGTCCACACCGGCACCCGCCGCCGCACCGTCGCCAGTGGAGGCTGAATCGTCTACGTCATCAGGTCGGTAGGACGCGACAGAGGCACCTTGTCCCGCCAGCGCCGCCCGCACCTCCTCCTCCGACGCCCGGATCGCCACCATCGCCCCACCAGCCGGCAACGCCTGCATCAACCGACCCCGAGCCGCCACCAGACGGGCCGCATCCGCCAACGACAACACCCCCGCCACATGCGCGGCGGCCAACTCACCGATCGAATGCCCAGCCACGAAGTCCGGCCGCACACCCCACGACTCCACCAGCCGGAACAACGCCACCTCGACCGCGAACAAGCCGGCCTGCGCATAGCCCGTCCGGCGGATCAGGTCCTCGTCGTCACCCCAGACCACCTCACGCAACGGCCGGTCCAGATGCGCATCCAGCTCCGCCACCATCGCGTCGAACGCCGCCGCGAACACCGGGAACACCGCATGCAGCTCACGACCCATCCCGAGGCGCTGCGCGCCCTGACCGGTGAAGACCACCGCCGTCCGGCCGCCGGAGCGGGCAACGCCGGATACCACGCCGGTGACGACCTCCCCGGCCGCCAGGACGGTCAGGCGGTCGACCAGCTCCGCACGGTCCGCGCCGAGCACCACGGCCCGGTGTTCCAGGGCCGCCCGGCCGGTGGCCAGCGACCACGCGACGTCCCGGTCGGCCAGGTCGTCCCGGCCGTCGAGGTGGGCGACCAGCCGCTCCGCCTGCGCCCGCAGCGCCCGGTCGGTACGCCCGGACAGTAGCCACGGCCGCACCGGCACAGTGTCGGCGTCACCGGTCGGCGGGCCGGCGAGCCGGTCCGGGCCGGCGAGGTCCGCCGGCGCCTCCTCGATGATCATGTGAGCGTTGGTGCCGCTCAGCCCGAAGGACGAGACCGCCGCCCGGCGGGGGGCGTCCCTGCGCCGGCCACTCCCGCGGCCGGGTCAGCAGCTCCACCGCGCCGGAGGACCAGTCCACCTCGTCGGAGGGGGCGTCGACGTGCAGCGTCGCCGGCATCAGCCCGTGCCGCATCGCCTGCACCGCCTTGATCACCCCGGCCACGCCGGCGGCGGCCTGGGTGTGCCCGAGGTTCGACTTGACCGACCCGAGCCACAGCGGACGGTCCCGGTCCCGGCCGTACGTGGCGAGCAGGGCCTGCGCCTCGATCGGGTCGCCGAGCGCGGTGCCGGTGCCGTGCCCCTCGACCAGGTCCACCTCGGCCGGGGCGAGCGCGGCGGCGGCCAGGGCGGCCTCGATGACCCGCTGCTGGGAGGGGCCGTTCGGGGCGGTCAGCCCGTTGGACGCGCCATCCTGGTTGATCGCCGAGCCGCGCACCACGGCCAGCACGGGGTGACCCTTGCGCCGGGCGTCGGAGAGGCGTTCCACCAGCAGCAGTCCGATCCCCTCGGACCAGCCGGTGCCGTCGGCGCCGTTCGCGTACGCCTTGCACCGGCCGTCCGGGGCGAGGCCCCGCTGCCGGCTGAAGTCGACGAAGACGTCCGGCGTGGGCAGCACGGTCACGCCGCCGGCCAGCGCCATCTCCACCTCGCCGTGGCGCAGCGCCTGGCAGGCGATGTGCAGCGCGACCAGTGACGAGGAGCAGGCCGTGTCGATGGTGACCGCCGGCCCCTCCAGTCCGAGCGCGTACGCCACCCGCCCGGAGGCGATGCTGGCGCCGCTGCCGCCGCTGAGGTACGCGGCGATCTCCTCGGGCACGTGCTGCTGCACCCGGCTGCCGTACTCGGTGTACATGACGCCGACGTAGACGCCGGTGCGGCTGCCCCGCATCGAGGCGGGGTCGATGCCGGCGCGCTCGAACGCCTCCCAGGCGCCCTGGAGCAGCAGCCGCTGCTGCGGGTCCATGGCGAGCGCCTCGCGCGGCATGATGCCGAAGAACTCCGGGTCGAACTCGGCCGCGTCGTGCAGGAACCCGCCGGTCTTGACGTACGTCTTCCCGGCCGCGCCGGGCTGCGGGTCGTAGACCGCGTCGACGTCCCAGCCCCGGTCGACCGGGAACTCGGAAATCGCGTCGCGCTCCTGGACCAGCAGTCGCCACAGGTCGTCGGCGGAGCGCACCTCGCCGGGGTAGCGGCAGTGGATCGCGACGATGGCGATCGGGTCGTCGTCGGGCGCGGCCGGGGTGGTCGCGGCGGGCGCCGGTGCGGCGGCGGGGGCGACGCCGACCAGCCGGTCGGCGAGGAAACGCGCAGCGGCCTCGGCGGTCGGGTGGTCGAAGACCAGGGTGGCGGGCAGCCGCAGGCCGTCGCCTCGTTGAGGGCGTTGCGCAGCTCGACGGCGGCGAGCGAGTCGAAGCCGAGGTCCTTGAACGCCCGGTCGGGGGCGACCGCCTCGACGCCGGAGTGCCCGAGCACCGCTGCCACCCGGGCGCGGACGAGTTCGACCAGGACGCGGTGCCGTTCCGCCTCGGTGACCCCGGCGAGCCGTTGGGCCAGCCCGGTGGCCGTGCCGCCGCCGTTGGTCGTACCGGCGGCGGTGCGCCGGGTGGGGGCGGTGACCAGGCCGCGGAGCAGGGTCGGCACCTCGCCCCGGGCCCGGACGGCGGCCGGGTCGACGCGCAGCGGCACGACCAGCGGTTCGCGGACGAGTTCGACCAGGACGCGGTGCCGTTCCGCCTCGTGACCCCGGCGAGCCGTTGGGCCAGCCCGGTGGCCGTGCCGCCGCCGTTGGTCGTACCGGCGGCGGTGCGCCGGGTGGGGGCGGTGACCAGGCCGCGG
>NZ_JAEVHN010000427.1:0-5427 GCF_016803375.1 Micromonospora sp. 4G55 | reverse complement strand
TCGGCGACCGGGTGGAGCTGCGCACCGGCGTGGCCGTCGACACCGTCCGGGTCCGCCCCCGGCCAGCGGCCCGCGGTCGGCACCGCCGGGCACCTGGTCGAGGCCGACCTGGTGAGCATCGGCAAGAATGGGAGAGTTCCACGCTCCCAGCCCGTCCTGCCGTCAAGGATGACAGGTCGGCGCCGGCAGGGTCCGGCACGGGGGAGGATTCCGCGGCGCCGGCAGGGTCCGGCACGGGGGGAGGATTCCGGCAGGTCAGCCGGGCGGCCCGGGATGGGCCGTCGGCCGGCACAGACGAGGAGCGCCCACAGTGGCAGAGCAACTGCGTCTCATGGCGGTGCACGCGCACCCCGACGACGAGTCGAGCAAGGGCGCCGCGACCATGGCGAAATACGTCGCGGAGGGTGTCGACGTCCTGGTCGTGACGTGCACCGGCGGCGAGCGCGGCAGCGTGCTCAACCCGAAGATGGACCGGCCCGACGTCTGGGCCAACATCGGCGAGATCCGCCGCGCCGAGATGGACGCCGCCCGGGCGATCCTCGGCGTCGAGCAGGCCTGGCTCGGCTTCGTCGACTCGGGGCTGCCCGAGGGCGACCCGCTGCCGCCGCTGCCCGGGGGCTGCTTCGCCCTGGAGGACGTCGAGGTCGCCGCGGGTCCGCTGGTGCGCCTGATGCGCGAGTTCCGTCCGCACGTCGTCACCACGTACGACGAGGAGGGCGGCTACCCGCACCCCGACCACATCATGACCCACAAGGTGAGCGTGGCCGCCTTCGAGGCGGCGGCGACCCGGAGCGGTACCCGGAGCTCGGCGAGCCCTGGCAGCCGCTGAAGCTCTACTACGACATCGGCTTCTCCAAGGGCAAGATCATGGCGCTGCACGAGGGCATGCTCGCCGCCGGCCTGGCCTCCCCCTACGAGGAGTGGCTCAAGCGCTGGGACGACCGCCCCGACAAGGGCCCGCGGATCACCACCCGGGTGGAGTGCGCCGACTACTTCCCGGTCCGCGACGACGCGCTGCGCGCCCACGCCACCCAGATCGACCCGGACGGCTTCTGGTTCCACGTGCCGATGGAGCTGCAGCGGCACGCCTGGCCCACGGAGGACTTCCAGCTGGTCCGCTCGCTGGTCGACAGCCCGCTGCCCGAGTCGGACCTCTTCGCCGGGGTGCGCGAGACGGCCCATGCCCGCTGACCGGGTGGGGAGCTACGCTGAAACCCCACCGCACATCGGAGAAACACCATGCTGACCGCCGCTGCCCAGGTGCTCGCGGAGAACAACTTCGGTGACACCCGCACGGGTGGTCTGGCCGGGCCGATGGGCCTCTTCCTCATCCTGCTCCTGGCCGCCGCCACCATCCTGCTGATCCGCAACATGAACGCCCGGCTGCGCCGGCTGCCCGACCGGTTCCCCACCCAGGGGCAGGCCGACACGTCGGCCACCGATCCGGCGGGCGGGACCTCGACGGACGAATCACGCACCGACACCCCCAACGGCCACCAGCAGCACCGAAACGGCTAGTCGGAGCGTGATTCACGCCGATCCGGGTCGTCAGCCCCTGTTGCGACCACCCGGATTGGCTTAGCCTTCCGCCGGGGGGACCGAAAAGTCCCTGAGCCGTGCGCGGGAGGGGGCGCCATGACCGTCGCAGCAGCGTCCGTCCCGGGCATCCCCCCGTGTGCCGGCGGACGGAGCGGGCCGGTGACGTCCGGCCGGGCCGGCGACCAGGTCGACCGGCCCGATCCGGGCGGCACGCCGCCACGGGTGCTCCTGCTGATCACCGCCGTCACGCTGACCGCCTTCACGGCGGTCCTGATCGGCCTGACCGTCCCCGTCGCGCTGCCGCCGGACGACTCTCTCCCCGCCGCCGCACGGTTCGGCATCGCCCTCGCCGCGTTCGCGGTCGCCCAACTGGCCCGGCTGAGGTTCCGCACCGCCACCGGCATGGTCAGCATCACCTGGGGCGAGGCCGCGCTGATCGTCTGCCTCTACCTCGTACCGGCCGGTGGCTGCCGGCCGCGGCGCTGCTCGGCACCGGGCTGGCCTGGACGGGGATGTCCCTGGCCGTCGACCGCCGGCCCCCGCTCGACCGGCCGCGCCGCCTCCACCGGGCGGCCGCGCCGAGCAGCTCCGCGGCCTCGTTCAGCGCGCCCCGCCGCCACAGCAGCTCGGCCAGGTTGTAGACGGCGAAGAGCGCGTCGCCGGTCACCTGCTGCTCGTGTGCCCAGTCGATCACCTCGCGGCAGACCCGCTCCGCCTCGGCGAACTGCCCCATGTCGATCAGCGGTGCGGCCCGCCCGGCCAGCACCCGGGCGAGCAGCCCGGCGTCACCGGCCTGCCGGGCCGCCGCCTCCGCCCGCTGCGAGTAGCGCAGCTCCTCGGCGAACTCGCCGTCCGCACCGGCGTGCAGCGAGTGCAGGTGGTACGCCGCCGCCAGCTCCGCCTCCGGGATCACCTCGCCGGTCTCGGCGATCCGCCCGTAGAGCCGGAACAGCCAGAGCCGCGCCTCCCGGGACAGCCCCCGCTCCCGCCACCACTGGTCCAGCCCGCCGGCCAGTCGCAACCCGGCCCGGGCGCTGCCCCCGGTGGCGCACCAGCGCAGGGCGGCCCGCAGCTCACTGGCCAGCGGGTCGAGCGCGTACAGCGAGAGGGTCACCGGCTGGCGTCCGGGCCCAGGTGGGCGCGCTCCAGCGCGTGCGCCGACCAGGCGACGTGCCGGTCCCGCGCGGCCTGCTCCTCGCCGGCCTCCACCAGCCGGCGGGCCGCGTACGCCCGGATCGGGTCGAGCATCCGGTAGGTGCTGCCCGACGCGTGCGGCTCGGCCAGCAGCATCGACTTGTCCACCAGCACCGACAGCGGGTCGAGCGGGTCGTCGTCGAGCAGCCACTCCACGGTGGACAGCTCCACCGGGCCGGCGAAGACCGCCAGCCAGCGCAGCAGCCGCGACGCGCGCGGCCCCAACGTCCGGTACGACCAGGTGACCGTCGCCTGCATGGTGAGGTGCCGCTCGGTGGCGGAACGCTGCACCGCCCGATGCGCGGCCGACGGGGGCACCGCCCCGGCCGCCGCGGCGACCAGGTCCACGGTGTCCTGCTGGTTGCCCGTCCAGCCCCGGTCCGCCGGCGGCTCCGGCACCACCCGCCCGGCGTCGAGGGTGCCGAGCACGTCGTCGAGGCGGGCGGCGAGCTGCCCGGCGGAGAGCACCCGGAGCCGGGCGGCGGCCAGCTCGATCGCCAACGGCAGGCCGTCCAGCCGCCGCACCACCCGACGCAGGTCACCGGCCTCCGCCCAGTCCGGCGGCCGGCCGCCCCGCGCCGCCGCCGTCCGGTCCAGCAGCAGCGCCACCGCGTCGCTCTCGGTACGCCCCGGCTGCGGGTCCACCGAGAGCGGCGGGATGCGCCAGACCACCTCGCCGGGCAGGCCGAAGGACTCCCGGCTGGTGGCCAGCACCCGCACCCCGCTCCCGCCGGCGAGCAGCCGGGAGATCACCTCGGCGCAGGCCGCCGGCTGGGCGTCGCAGGTGTCCAGCACCACCAGCATCTGCCGGGCGGCGGCATACTCGACCAGGGTGTCCAGCATCGGGCGGCCCGGCTCGGGGCGCAGCCCGAGCACCGCGGCGACCGCGAACGCCACCAGCCCCGGGTCGGTGACGGTGGCGATGTCGACGAACCACACACCGTCCGGGTACGCCTCGACCATCCCGCCGGCCAGCTCGACGGCCATCCGGGTCTTGCCGGCGCCGCCGGCCCCGAGCACGGTGACCAGCCGATGCCGGCGTACCAGCAGGTCGAGCTCCGCGCGCTCGGTCTCCCGGCCGATGAAGGAGGTGACCTGGGTGGGCAGGTTGTGCGGCACCGCGTCGGCGGTGCGCGGCCGGGGGAACTGCCGCTCCAGGCCGGGCGCGACGAGCTGAAAGAGCCGCTCCCGGTCGTCGAAGCCGCGCAGCCGGTGCAGGCCGAGGTCGAGCAGGGACGCGCCGGACGGCAGCGGTTCGGCGTGCCGGGCGGTCGCCGCCGAGCAGAGCACCTGCCCGCCGTGGGCGGCGGCGGCCACCCGGGCGGCCCGGTGCACCTCAGGGCTGGCGTACTCGCCGTCGCGGGGCTCCGCGTAGCCGGTGTGCAGCCCCATCCGCACCTTGGGGGTGGCCTCCGGGGTGGGCCAGTCGTGGGTGGACAGCGCGCGTTGGGCGGTCAGGCAGGCGGTCAGCGCCGCCGCCGCGTCGGGAAAGGCGAGGAAGAACGAGTCGCCCTCGGTCAGCAGCTCCGCGCCGTCGGTGCCGGCGAGGGTGTCCCGGAGCAGCCGGCGATGCTCCCACAGCACGGGGCGGTAGCCCGACCCGAGCAGCTGGGCCAGCCGGGTCGAACCCTCGATGTCGGTGAACACGAAGGTCACCCACCCGCTCGGGAGGTGGATCCGTGGCGACATGCGTGGAACCTCCGCCCCTGACGTCGGCTTCATGCTGCCCTATGGTCGGGCCGTCACGCATCGTGAGAACGGCCGGGCGGCGTCCGCCCCAAGGTGCCATTGCCGCCGGTCAGCGGCAAGGTCTGCGCCGCCGAACGGGCCGGTCGTGGCCGCTCAGCAGCAGCCGCCACCGCCGCAGCAGCCACCGGCCGGCGCGGGCGGAGCGCCGCCCACCGGTCCACCACCGCCCCGGCCGGTCACCGCGACGGTGGAGAGCAGCTTGACCGTGTCGGCGTGTCCCTGTGGGCAGGACGCCGGATCACCGGCCCGGGCCATCGGGCGGTTGACCTCGAAGGTGTCGCCGCAGGCGCGGCAGCGGAACTCGTACCGGGGCATGCTCCCAGCGTACGGCCGGGCCTGACGGTCGCACCCGGATGGGTGATACTCGACGGGTGGCGAGCGGCGAGGAACCATTGACGGTGCGGCCCCTGCGACCGGCGACGCCGCCCGACGGGCCGCTCGGCAGCTCCGGCGCCGCACCGACCCGACCCCGGTCCCCCGTCCCCGCCGCCCCTTCCTCGACCCGTCGCCGGCCGAACCGTCACCCGCGACCGCTGCCGGCAGCGCACCGACCACCGTGGAGCCGACCGACGGTAGGGCGGCGCAGGCCGGGCCGGGGACGCACGGCACGGCGAAGGCGGACGCCGGGACAACCGACGCGACGGAAGCCGGCCGGGAGAATGTCGACGCGAGCAAGGCCGACGCGGAGAAAGCCGGCGCGGAGAAGGCCGGCGACACGAGCAAGGCCAGCGCGGGCAAGACCGACGCGGAGACCGGCGACGGCAGCAGAGCCGGCGCGGAGGCCGGCGCGAGGCCCGGAGACGGACTCGAGAAGGAATCGGCGAAAGCCGACGCGAAGGTCGGCGACCAACCGGGGCGCCGGCGCCGGATGCCGTTCGCGCACGCCGTGCGGCTCCCCCGCCCCGGCAGGCGGTCGTCGGCGCGGCCCGGGCCACCCGGGCCTGG
>NZ_JAEVHN010000426.1:0-5432 GCF_016803375.1 Micromonospora sp. 4G55 | reverse complement strand
CTGCTGACCCGGCTGACCCGCCGACCCGTCCACGCTCGTCACGCGCTCACGGTACACCGGCCACGCCCTTCAACGCGGCGGCCAGCGGATCGGCGAGATCCCCGGCGACCGGCGGCGCCACCGCGTCCAGGCCGAGCCAGCCGGCGAGCCGGTACAGCTCCGCCGCGAGCGCGACGGCGGTCTCCCCCGGGTCGGCGCCCGGCTCGATCCAGGCGGTCGGCACCAGCAGCACCCCCGCCCGCCGGTCGGCCTTGAGGTCGACCCGCGCGGTGAACCGCTCCCCCTGCAGGAACGGCAGCACGTAGTAGCCGTACACCCGCTGCGGCGCGGGCACGTAGATCTCGATCCGGTAGCTGAAGTCGAAGAGCCGCTCGGTGCGGGCCCGCTCCCAGACCAGCGGGTCGAAGGGGCTGACCAGGGTGGCGCCGCGCACCCACCGGGGCAGCCGGGCGGTCGCGTGCAGCCAGGCCGGCTGCCGCCAGCCCTGCACCGTCACCGGCCGCAGCTCACCGGCCTCGACCAGCTCGGCGATCGCCTGCCGGGCACCGGCCAGCGGGAGCCGGAAGTAGTCGCGCAGCTCCGGCTCGGCGGCCACCCCGAGCGACCGCGCGGCCACCGACACCAACGTGCGGTACGCCTCGGCGTCGGTGGGGGTGGGCGCGGCCAGGGCGGCCGCCGGCAGCACCCGCTCGGGCAGGTCGTAGCGGCGGGCGAAGGAGGTCGTCCGGTCGGCGGCGCTCACCTCGCCGGCCCAGAAGAGGAACTCCAGGGCCCGCTTCACCGCCGACCAGTTCCACCCCCAGTTGCCGGTCTCCCGGGGTGCGTCGTGCTCGATCTCGGCGGCGGTCAGCGGCCCCCGGGCGGCCACCTCGTCGCGGACCCAGGCGACGAGTTCGGGCTGCTCCTGCGCGATGCGCCGCATGCCGCCCCAGGCGTCGGAGTGGGCCTTGGCCATCCGCCAGCGCAGCGCCGCGTGCAGCCCCACCGGCACCAGCGACGCCTCGTGGCCCCAGTATTCGAAGAGCTCGCGGGGGCGGCGGTAGGCGGCGGTGTCGAGCAGGGCCGTCGGGTAGGGCCCGAGCCGGCTGTAGAGCGGCAGGTAGTGCGCCCGTTGCAGCACGTTGACCGAGTCCATCTGGATCAACCCGACCCGGTCCAGCACCCGGCGCAGGTGTCGCCGGGTGGGCACGCCGGTGGGCGCCGGGTCGGCGAAGCCCTGGGCGGCCAGCGCCACCCGCCGGGCCTGGGCGAGGGAGAGTGATTCCGGTGCGGCCATCGTCGGGCACCCTAAACCAGCGGTACGACGCCGGAGCGGACGCTGGACCGGACGCCCGGCGAGGAATAGAACGGACACATGCTTACCATCCGCCGCGAAGAGCCCGAGGACGCCGAGGCGATCGCCCGGGTGCACATCCACGGCTGGCAGGCCGGCTACGCCGGGATCATGCCCGACGAGGTGCTGCGCCGGCTCAACCCGGTGGCCTGGGCGCAACGGCGTCGGGACCTCGGCACCGCCGACCTGGAGCACCCGTTCACCACGCTGCTCGCCGAGGTCGACGGGGTGCCCGCCGGGTTCGTCACCTTCGGGCCGTACCGCAACAACCAGGACCGGGGCGACCTGGACCCGGCGTACGGCGAGGTGCTGGCGACGTACGTGGAGCCGGCGCACTGGGGTGACGGCACCGCCCGGGCGCTGCTGACCGCGGCCCGCGACGGCCTGGCGGGCCGGGGCTGGCGGGAGTACCGGCTCTGGGTGCTGGCCGAGAACACCCGGGCCCGCCGCTTCTACGAGCGGGCCGGGTTGTCAGCGGACGGCGAGCGGTCCACCTACCCGGTGCCGCTCGCCGGTGGGCTTCCCCCGGTCCGGCTCGACGAGCTGCGGTACGCCGGCCGGCTCGACGGCTGACCCGGTGGGCTCCGGACGCCCGGCGGCCGACGGCGGCGGCCGGGACGGCGAAGCGCCGGATCGGCAGCAGCACCAGCAGCGCCAGGCTGATCCAGACGTAGGTGTTGCTGCCCAGGAAGCCGTCCAGGCCGGTGAAGTCCTTCTCCCAGGCCCAGACGATCCGGCTGATCAGCAGTCCGTACGCGATGACCGCGAAGGCCAGCAGGGCGCGCCGCCGCGGACCGTGCGCGGGCGCGGCCATCGCGTTGTCGACCAGCAGGATCAGCGCCGGGATCAGCCAGACCAGGTGGTGCACCCAGGTGACCGGGCTGACCAGGCACATCAGGGCGCCGGTCAGCGCCAGCCCGGTGGCTTCGTCGCCGACGGCCACCGCCGCCCGGGACCGCCAGGCCCAGACCCCCAGGGTGGCCAGGACCAGCAGCAGCCAGGCCAGGGTGCTCGGGTGGTCGGGGTCCAGCCGGGCCACCACCCCGCGCAACGACTGGTTGGAGACGAACGCCAGCTCCCCCACCCGGCTGGTGTTCCACAGCGACGAGGTCCAGAACTCCCGGGAGGCGTCCGGGAAGAGCCCGGCGGCGAGCAGGGTCGCCACCGCCGCGGCGGCCATCGAGGTGAACGCGGCCCGCCAGCGTCCGGTGATCAGCAGGTAGACGATGAAGACGCCCGGGGTCAGCTTGATCGCGGTGGCCAGCCCGATGCCCACGCCGGCCCACCGGTTGCCGGCCGGCAGCAGCCGCAGCAGGTCCAGTGCGACCAGGAAGAGCAGCAGCATGTTGACCTGGCCGAAGTTGATCGTCTCGCGCATCGGCTCGTACGCGGCGGCCAGGCAGAGCGCGACGGCCAGGGTGAACCAGCGGGACCAGCCGGCCCGGCGGGAGAGCGGGTCGAGCAGCCACCAGATGAGCACCGCGCTGACCACCGCGCTGGCGGCCACGCTGACGGTGATCGCCGCCGGCCACGGCAGGTAGGCCATCGGCAGCATCACCAGGGCGGCGAACGGCGGGTAGGTGAAGCCGTACTGGGTGCCGGGCTTGAGGTAGTCGTAGATCTCGCCGTGGTCGTGCGCCCAGAAGGTCAGCGCGCCGTAGTAGACCTTGAGGTCGAAGAAGCCGTGCCGGACGGCCGCCACGGAGAGGAAGGCCGTCACCGCGACGGCGAGCGCGACCACCCCGGCGACCTGCGCGGCCGTCCGCCTGGCACCCTGCGCCACCATCGTCACTCCCGCCCTGCGTAGGCTTCCGTCCCATGGCCATGGGGTACGTCCGCCCGGCGCGTCCCGAGGACGCCGGCGAGATCGCACGCATCCAGCTCGCGACCTGGCGGGTCGCCTATCGCCGGATCCTGCCCCGGCACGTGCTCGACAACCTGGACGAGGCATGGCTCGCCCGGCGGTGGAGCGCGGCGGTGCAGGAGCCGCCCTCCGGCGCGCACCGCGTGCTGGTCGCCGTCGAACAGGCCGAGCAATCCTATCTGGTGGGGTTCGCCGCCTCCGGTCCGGCGGACGCCGAGGCGCTCGCCCCCGGTGAGCCGGCCGAGGCGCTGGCCGAGGGCGTGGCGGCGGTGACGGACCTGCTGGTCGAGCCCCGCTGGGGCCGGCGCGGGCACGGCAGCCGGCTGCTCGCGGCCACCGTGGACCAGTGGCGCACCGACGGCTTCGACCGGGCGGTGGCCTGGGCGTTCGAGGGCGACGAGGCGACCCGGAAGTTCCTCACCTCCACTGGCTGGGAGCCGGACGGCGCGGCGCGGGCGCTGGACGTCGACGACATGCTGGTCCCCCAGCTCCGGCTGCACGTCGCGGTCCCGGCCGAGCCGGTCGCCACCGACTGAGCGGCGGGGGCGGCGCGCGCCGTCGCTCCGGTGTCGGAGGCATCGCCTACGGTGGCCGCATGACCGCAGCGACGGCGAGAACCGGCGCGGGCCCGAACCCGACCGCCCCGCTGCCCGGCGCCCGCCCGGCGGCCGACCCCGCCGGCCTGGAGGGGTTCCGCGTCGAGCTGACCGGCTACGCCTACCGGATGCTCGGTTCGGTCTTCGACGCCGAGGACGCGGTGCAGGAGACGATGCTGCGGGCCTGGCGCGGCCTCGACCGCTTCGACGGGCGGTCCAGCCTGCGCACCTGGCTCTACCGGATCGCCACCAACGTCTGCCTGGACCTGCTGCGGGGCCAGGGCCGGCGGGCCTGCCGATGGATCTCGGCGGGCCGTCCGCCCCGGTGGCGGCGTCGCTCGGCGCGCCCGGGCCGGGCGGGAGTGGCTGGAGCCGGCGCCGGACGCCGTGGTGCTGCCGGCGGACCCGGCCGAGCTGGCGGTGACCCGCGAGTCGGTCCGACTGGCCTTCGTCGCCGCGTTGCAGCACCTGCCGCCGCGGCAGCGCGCGGTGCTGATCCTGCGGGACGTGCTGCGCTGGCGGGCCGGCGAGGTCGCCGAGCTGCTCGACACCACCGTCGCCCGCGGTGACCAGCGCGGTGCAGCGGGCCCGGGCCACGATGGCCGACCGGGCGGCGGCCGCGCCGGCCCCCGCGCTGGACCGGGAGCACCGGGAGCTGCTCGACCGCTATGTCCAGGTCTTCGAGCGGTACGACATCGACGCCCTGGTCGCGCTGCTGCGCGAGGACGCGGTGCACGCCATGCCGCCGTATCCGCTGTGGCTGCGGGGGGCGGCCGACATCGGCCGGTGGCTGGCCGGACCGGGCGCCGGTTGCCGGGGTTCCCGGCTGCTGCCGGTGGCCGCCAACGGCGGGCCGGCCCTCGCGCAGTTCCGGCCCGACCCGGCCGGCGGCCACCGCGCGTTCTCGATCCAGCTGGTGGAGTCCTCCGACGGCCGGATCACCCGGCTCAACCATTTCCTCCAGCCGCGGCTCTTCCCGCTGTTCGGCCTGCCCGACCGGCTGCCCTGAGCGGTACGACGCCGGCGGGGCCGGTGCCCGGGCCGATGAATTCCGGCCATCGCCGGAGTCCATCCCAGGACAGCGCCCCGTCGGCGGAGGACCATGACCGGGACGGCAGCCATCCGGCGACGGTCATGCCGCCGGCCACGCAGGAACGGAGACCAGCATGTTCACGGACACCTTGGCGTTCAGTTCGTTCTCGGTGGACGACATCGGACGCGCCCAGCAGTTCTACGCCGACACCCTCGGCCTGCGGGTGTCGCGCGACGACAAGATGGGCGGCCTGCTGACCCTGCACATCGCCGGGGACCGGCCGGTGCTCGTGTATCCGAAGGCGGACCACGAGCCGGCCCGGCACACCGTGCTGAACTTCCCGGTGCCGGACGTCGACCGGGCCGTGGACGAGCTGACCGCGCGGGGCGTGCGGTTCGCCCGCTACGAGGGGATGGGCCAGGACGAGAAGGGCGTGATGCGCGGGAACGGGCCGACGATCGCCTGGTTCACCGACCCGGCCGGCAACATCCTGTCGGTGCTCGCGCAGGACTGATCCGGTGCGGCGGCTCCCGGCGCCGGCCGGGAACCGCCACCGGCGGGGTCAGCCCTGCTCGGCCGAACGGCCGGGTCGCTTCACGTCCCCTG
>NZ_JAEVHN010000425.1:0-5453 GCF_016803375.1 Micromonospora sp. 4G55 | reverse complement strand
CGCTTCAGCCATCGCCCATCTCCACAACATCGCCCTCGTCAGGTGAGCACCGACCCGGTCACGGACAACGCCTTCACTGAGTTACGAGACGTCCCTTAGCCACGCTCAGCACGATGACCGACTCCGGCGCTACTCGTCCAGCACCAAGGCCGAACGCGGGGTACATGCGCCAGACGCGCGGATCTGCCGAAGCTTCCGTCACGCGCCAAGCGCGAGCGGCTATTCATGTCGAGTTGACCTCGCCGCTGGGCGACGCTCGCCTAGACCTGATCAACTCTCCGGTTCGATCCGGGCTCCTATACTCGCCCGATGATCGAGGGATGGTCGGTTGTCCCGGAGCGGGCGGCGGTGGGTGCTGCCGGCCCGAACGTCGAGGTCGTGCATGGTGATGGTGTCACCTTCGCGTACGGGGCCAACGCTCTGGTCGTGATCGTCGACGCCGGAGACCGGCCCCACGGCACCGCTGTCGACAACGCGAACACACTGGTGCTGCGGGAGCCTTTACCCAGCGAGGCGACTCAGTGGATACGCTCGAAGAACCAGGCCAATCAGCCGCTTCTGGGCTTTGTCAAGATGGCGGATGGCTGCCTGGCTCTCGGTGAGCTCTACCAAGCCCGCAGCATCTACCGCGGGATGAACCCGTACACGGGGCAACAGGGGCCACTCACATTCGCTGAACTGACCTGGGGCGAGCGGCTTCCCCCCGAACTGCTAGACAAGGTGCGGCCGACGCCGACGCCGACGCTGCCGGTACCCGGTATCGCCTGGCTGGACGATGTGCCGCAGGACCTGACCCGGGCACTGCGTTCCTTTCTGACCGCTTGGTACGCCGATGTGCCGGTGCTACCGGCCACACCCCAACACGCGGCTATGAAACTCCCGGCCCCGTTGCTGGCCTTCCACGACATCGCCGGAGGCCGCGAGGAAATCCTCGGCCGGCAGGACTTCATCGAGCCGCCCGACAGGATCGAGTACCTGGAAGACGAGCCGCTGGTGGCCTTCGCGGCCGAGAATCAGGGCGTCTGGGTGGCGTTGATCGACCCCACCGACGACGATCCGGTCGTGTGGTACGACGGCGGCCCGCAGCGGTTGCGCGAGCGGGAACGCCTCAGCGGCTTCCTGCTCCAGTTCGCCCTCAACGAAGCGGTGAGCACCTCACCGTTCACCGGCTTCGCCACGGTCACCACGGAGATGCTGGACCGGTTCGTCGAGGATCTGGTTCCCGTCCCGCTGCAGCCCATGCGCGTACCTGGCGACCCGACGCGCCACTGGGTGGCTCCCGGACTGGTCGCCATGGCCGCCGACTACGGCGACAGTGGTATCTGGCTGAGCGTCGGCAGCCGACAACGCTCAGCCCTGCGGCCCCTACGCTCTCGTCTCGACTGGGAACAGTTCAACGGCTAGCCAACACTCCGGTCCGAGCGCACCTCTCCTGCGGCGGGATGGGCACGTATCGCTGGTGGCGTCTACCAAGACCAAGTGAACACATCTGCCGCCGGTCGTGCACCGCAGTGCGCCGGCGATCACCAGGCTCCAGACGCCGCTTCGGAAGCCTGAACGGTGGGCAGGGTGCCCCCTCGTGCCGGGTTCCGGTCGGGTGGACAGATCAAGCCGTTCGGCCCTGTGCGCCATAGCGCACCGACCTGGCGAGGTTATCGGCCTACTGGCCAGGGTGGAGACAACCGGCCGCCGCGCTCGGCGTCGAACTCGGCCGGCAGGCCGCGCCCGTTGTCGGCGACCGAGACGTGCAACTGCTTGCGGAACCGGTGCGCGGTGACCACCACCTGCGGCGTGGCGCCGCCCTCCGGGCCGGCGGCGCCGTCCTCACCGGCCGGCGGGAAGCCGTGCTCGACGGCGTTGAGCAGCAGCTCGTTGAGGACCATCACCAGCGAGGTGGCGATCTCGGCGGGCAGGACGCCGAAGCTGCCCTTGCGGCGCATGCCGACGCTCACCTCGGTCGCCGCGACCTCGGTGGCCGCGCTGGCCACCCGGTCGACGATCCCGTCGAACTCGACCGCCTCGTCGCTGGACATGGAGAGCGTCTCGTGGACGAGGGCGATCGAGGCGACCCGGCGTACCGACTCCTCCAGCGCCACCCGGGCCTCGGGCATGGACACCCGGCGGGCCTGAAGGCGCAGCAGCGCGGCGACGGTCTGGAGGTTGTTCTTCACCCGGTGGTGGATCTCCCGGATGGTGGCGTCCTTGGTGATCAGCGCGCGGTCGCGGCGACGTACCTCGGTGATGTCGCGGACCAGCACCAGCGCGCCGATCGGCACGCCGGCCGGCATCAGCGGGAGCGACCGGGTGAGCATGGTGGCGCCCCGGGCGTCGATCTCCCGCCGGGGCGGGGCCTCGCCGCGCAGCGCGGCGAGCACACCGTTGGCCGCGTCGGTCCCCTCCAGCGGGTCGCTGGCCAGCCGCCGGTGCAGCTTGGCCAGGTCCTCCCCGACCAGGTGAGAGGCGTAACCCAGCCGCCGGTACGCCGACTGCGCGTTCGGGCTGGCGTAGGTGACCTTGCCGTTGGCGTCCAGCCGGACCAGGCCGTCGCCGACCCGGGGCGCCGAGGTGGTCTCCCCCGGGTGCCGGGGCGGCGGGAAGGTGCCGTCGGCGGTCATCTGGGCCAGGTCGTCGGCGGTGGTGAGGTAGTTCAGCTCCAACTGGCTGGGCGTACGGGCGGTGGAGAGGTTGGTGTCCCGGCCCACCACGGCGACCACCTCACCGGACTCGCCGTCGGTGGCGCGCAGCCGGACCGGGATCGCCTCGTGCCGGGCGGGCACGTCGCCGTACCAGACCGGGTCGCCCTCCCGCCAGATCCGGCCCTGCCGGTAGGCGACCTCCAGGTGCGCCACCTCCGGCCCGCCGACGATCCGCCCCACCTGGTCGTCGAGGTACGCGGTGGGGGCGGTCGTCGGGCGGACCTGGGCGACGCAGAGGAACGTCCCGTCGCCGTCCACCGGCACCCACAGCAGCAGGTCGGCGAAGGAGAGGTCGGACAGCAGCTGCCAGTCCCCCGCGATCCGGTGCAGGTGGTCGATGTCGGCCGGCCGGAGCTGGGTGTGCTCCTCGGCGAGGTCGCGCAGCGTGGACACGAGACACAGCGTGCCACGCCGGGCCTCACCTCGTCGCGGTGACCTTCTTCAGCCCGCGCGGGGCGTCCGGGTCCTCGCCCCGGGCCAGCGCCAGCGACAGCGCCAGCCGTTGCAGGGGCAGGATGTCCAGCAGCGGGGCGTACCGCTCGTCGACCTCGGGCACCACCATCCGGGTGGCCCCCTCGACCTCGGCGGAGCCGACCACCACCACGTCGGCGCGGCGCTCGCCGAGCCGGGGCAGCACCTCCTCCATCGACCGGCCGCCGGGGCCGGAGCCGACCACGGCCAGCACCGGCACGTCCGGGTCGGTCATCGCCAGCGGGCCGTGCAGCAGGTCGGCGCCGGAGAAGGCGAGCGCGGGCAGGTAGGAGGTCTCCATCAGCTTCAGGGCGGCCTCCCGGGCGGTCGGGTACGCGTACCCCCGGCCGGTGGTGACGAGCTGGCCGGCGAAGCGGTAGCGGGGCGCGAGCTGGGCCGGGGTGGGATCGGTCAGGGTGCGCTCGGCCAGCCCGGGTAGGGCGTCCAGTGCGGCCCGCTCGTCGGCGGGGAGCACCCCGTCGCCGGCCCGGACGCCCTCGATGAGCATCAGCAGGGCCAGCAGCTCGGCGGTGTACGTCTTGGTCGCGGCGACCGCCCGCTCGTGCCCGGCGGCGATGTCGACGGAGAGTTCGGCGGTCTCGGCCAGCGGCGAGCCGGGGGCGTTGGTGACCGCCAGGGTGAGCGCCCCGGCGTCGCGGGCGGCGCGCAGCACCTCGGTGAGATCGGGCGACCCGCCGCTCTGGCTGACCCCGACGACCAGAGCGTCGGAGAGGTCGGGGCGGGCCCCGTAGAGGGTGACCACGCTCGGCGAGGCGAGTCCGGCCGGCAGACCGAGCCGGATCTCGGTCAGGTACGCCCCGTAGAGCGCGGCGTGGTCGGAGGTGCCCCGGGCGGTGAAGACCACGTGCCGGGGCCGCCGCTGCGCGATCACCGCCGCGACGCGGGCGATCGCCCCGGCGTGCTCGGCGGTGAGCAACCGGGCGTAACCGGCCGGCTGCTCGTCGATGTCGGCGGCCATCCCGGCCCCTGGACGCGTCACGGAAGCTCCTCCCACTGCGCGATTGCCGCGCGTTTCATGCTCAGTCTTGCACCATTGCTCGCGTCTGATCAATCGTACGAGCAGGAATGCGCAGTGGATCACCAGATCGGCGCGTCATCCCCTAGGCTTGCCCAGCCCTGGAACTGCGAGCGAGAGGCCGACGTGTCGGAGGGACCTGACGAACCCGTGCTGTCCGCCGCGGAGGAGCTCGCGCTGGCCCGGCTGGCGCTCGACGAGGGCGACCTGCCGCACGCCGCCGGTCACCTCGCCGCCGCCATCGTCCAGGCTCCGACCCTGCCCGAGGTGCACGAGACGCTGGCCCGCATCGCGGCGGCCTCCGGCGGTGACCTGGAGCTCTTCCCGCTCGGCCAGCGGGTCTTCGTCGGCGCGGTGGTGGCCCGCGCCCACCTGCTCGCCGCCGCCGGGCGCCCGGCCGAAGGGCTCGACCTGCTGGTCGCCGCCACCGGGCACGCACCGGGCGTCGACTGGGCCGGCGTGCCCTGGGTGAGCGCCCCCGAACTGGCGCGACGGCTCGACCCGGAACGCGCCGCCCGGATCCTGATGCAGGTCTGCGCCGCCGTGCCCGACCCGGTGCCCCGGCCCGGTCGACCGCCGCTGCTGCCGTACCTCACCCTCGCCCGCAACGCGGTGGCCGCGCATCCGCGCCACGCGCTGCTGCTGGGCGCGGCGTCCGCGCTGGCCCGGCGCCTCGGCGAGGTCGCCCTCGCCGTCACCTGGGCCAGCCGGGGGGTACGCGTCGAGCCGACCAAACTCGGCGAGGTGTGGCTCGGGTACGCGTACCGCAGCGCGGGCCGCACCCGCGACGCCCTGGCCGCCCTGGAACGAGCCGTCGACCACGATCCCGACGACCTCGCCGTGTACGCGGACATCGCCGGCACCCTGGCCGACACCGGCCGGCTGGACGCGGCGCTGGAGTGGATCGACCGGGCGCTGGCCCGCGACCCCACGTTCGACTGCGCCGTGCACACCGCGCACCGGCTGCGCTACCTGCGCGACGGGGACGTGGCGCACCTGGTCGCCCTCGCCGACTTCGTCCGCGACCATCCCGACGACAGCCACGAGCACGGCGACCTGGCCGAGTGCTGCCGGGGCCGGCCCTGGCTCGGGCAGGTCACCCCCGGCGGCCGGCGCGATGGTCAACGCGCTCCGCCGCGGCCCTGGCCACCGATGGCACGCCCCGGCCCCCTCGGTACGGCTGGCCGCCGTCGAGCCCGCCGAGCCGCGATGCGTACCGTGGCGGCGGCCGTGCCGGGCCTCGACGGTCG
>NZ_JAEVHN010000424.1:0-5466 GCF_016803375.1 Micromonospora sp. 4G55 | reverse complement strand
CCACCACGCCGCCGTCGAGCCCGACCACGCCGCCGCCGGGCGGCGACTGCATGGCGGTCTACAAGGTGCTCAACTCCTGGCCCGGCGGGTTCCAGGGCGAGGTCATGATCATGAATCACAGCGCGCGGACGTACGGCGGCTGGGTGGCCGGCTGGACGTGGCCCAGCGGTCAGTCGATCAGCAGCCTCTGGAACGGCACGGTGAGCTCCTCCGGATCGGCGGTGACGGTCGCCAACGCGGCCTGGAACGGCACGATCGCTCCCGAGGGCACCACCACGTTCGGCTTCACCGCGACCACCACCGGCGCCAACACCCTGCCCACCGTCACCTGCTCCGGCCGCTGACAGTCCGCTGAAACGATCAAGAGGTTTGCGTCGCCGGAGCGGACTCCGGTCGACGCAAACCTCTTGATCAACGGCGGTGGCCCGCACGGGGCGCGCGAGGGCCCCGGCCGTCAGCGGACCATGGAGCCGACCACGGGCTTGGTGAGCAGGGCGGACTGGTTGCGCTGGATGCCGGGGTCGAGGGTCTTGGCCACGAAGATGGCGTGCCAGATGCAGAAGATCAGCACGGTCCACACCTTGCGGGAGTGGTCCGCCTCCTCCCGCTTGTGCTCGTCCAGCAGCCGCATCGCGTACGACAGGTCGATCAGGTCGCCCGCGCCGGAGGTGGCCAGCACGTGCCGGGCCCACTCGTACATCTCGCCGCGCAGCCAGACCCGGGTCGGGGTCGGGAAGCCCAGCTTCTTCCGGTTGACGATGGCCGGCGGCACCACGCCCTGCAACGCCTGGCGCATGGCGTACTTGGTGGCGTCCGAGCGGGGCGGAAGCTTCAGGTCGACCGGGATGCCGGCGGCCACGTCGAAGACCGCCCGGTCGAGGAAGGGCACCCGCACCTCCAGCGAGTGGGCCATCGAGATCCGGTCGGCCTTGACCAGGATGTCGCCGCGCAGCCAGGTGTAGAGGTCGACGTACTGCATCTTGGTGACGTCGTCGAGTTCGGTGCACTCGGCGTAGATCGGCGCGGTCACGTCGGTGTAGCGCACCGAGGGGTCGTAGCGGCGAAGCAGGTGCTGCTTCTCCTCCTCGGTGAACATTCGGGCGTTGCCGTAGTAGCGCTGCTCGATCGGGGTGGTGCCGCGCTCCAGGAAGCTCTTGCCCTTGACCCCCTGCGGGATCGCCTTGGAGACCGCGCGCAGGCCCTTCTGCATCCCGCCCGGCAGGCCGTTGACCGCGCCGAGGGAGAGCGGCTCCCGGTAGATCGTGTACCCGCCGAAGAACTCGTCCGCGCCCTCGCCGGAGAGGACCACCGTGACGTGCTCGGCGGCCTTCTTGGCCACGAAGTAGAGCGGCACCAGCGCCGGGTCGGCCACCGGGTCGTCCAGGTGCCAGACGATCTTCGGCAGGGCGTCGATCATGTCCTGCGGCCCGATCTTGGTCGGGATCGTGGTCACGTCGAGATGCCGGGCCGACTCCTGGGCCACGTCGATCTCGGAGTAGCCGGGCACGTCGTACCCGACGGTGAAGGTGAGGATGTTCGGGTTGAACTCCCGGGCCAGGGCCACCACCGCGGTCGAGTCGATCCCGCTGGACAGGAACGAGCCGACCGGCACGTCCGAGCGCATGTGCATCCGGACGCTCTCCCGCAGCGTCTCCCGGATCTCCTGGTAGAGCCGCTGCTCGTCGGCGACCGGGGCGGGGTGGAACACCGGCCGGTACCACCGGCGCACGTCGATGCGCCCGCCCGGGCTCCAGGTCAGGTACTCCCCCGAGCCGATCCGCCGGATCCCCTTGTGCAGGGTGCCGGGCTCCGGAACGTACTGGAGGGTCAGGTAGTGGCTCAGGTTGGCCGTGTCGATGCCGGCGTCGCCCTCGTAGTTCGAGTGCGCGAAGGGCAGCAGCGCCTTCTTCTCCGAGGCGAGGTAGAGCCCGTCGGCGGTCTCCAGGTAGTGCAGCGGCTTGATGCCGAAGTAGTCGCGGGCGCCGAAGGCACGCCGCTCCTGCCGGTCCCAGATGACGAAGGCGAACATGCCGCGCAGCCGGGTGAGCACCTGCTCGCCCCAGTAGTGGTAGCCGGCGACGATCACCTCGCCGTCGCCGGCGGTGGCGAACTGGGCGCCGTAGGTCCGCACCAGCTCGTCGCGCAGCTCGATGTAGTTGTAGATCTCACCGTTGAAGGTGAGCAGGTAGCGGCCGTCGGCGTACGGCAGCGGTTCGTGGCTGGAGGCCACGTCGATGATCGCCAGGCGCTTGTGCGCGAACACCCCGTCCGCGTACCGGCCGGAGGCGTCCCCGACCACCTCGACACCGGTCTCGTCCGGGCCGCGGTGGTGCAGGCATTCCAACGCCCCGGCGATGTTGTCGCGGTGAGCGGCGGCGTCGCCGCGCGCACTGAAGAAGGCCAGGAGTCCGCACATGGTGGTCATCTTTCCACGCGCGTGAAGCGGCCGTCGCGGCACCGCAGGCTCTTCCGGCCGGGACCGGGCGGGTACCGTCTGGACCAGCGACGAGGCGGAAGGAGCGGACCATGACCGAGGACCGGACGAGCGGAAAGCCGGCGGACGGCACCGAATCGCACGACCCGGATTTCCCGCAGGCGTTCCTGGACTTCATGCGCCAGGGCTGGCGGGACACCACGCTGCCGGTCGGCCCGCGTCCCGAGGTGCCCAACCACGCCAAGCGCCGGGCCGCGCTCTCGGCGGCGTTCCCGGGCGAGACGCTGGTCATCCCCACCGGCACCGAGAAGGTACGCGCCAACGACACCGACCACCCGTTCCGGCCGGGCAGCGACTTCGCCTACCTGACCGGCGACCACGACCCGGACAGCGTGCTCGTGCTGCGCCCGAACGGCTCCGGGCACGACGCCACGCTGTACATGCGTCCCCGGTCCTCGCGGAAGACCGACGAGTTCTTCCGTAGCCGGCACGGCGAGCTGTGGGTGGGCCGGCGGCACACCCTGGCGGAGAAGTCGACCGAGCTGGGCCTGCCGACCGAGGACCTCGCCGAACTGGACGCGGCGCTGGCCGGGCTGGCGCCGGGGCGTACCCGGGTGTTGCGCGGTTTCGACGGCCGGGTGGACGCGGCCGTGCGGCCCTGGGACGGCCCTCGCGCCGACGGCCAGCCGGCCCGCGACCGCGAGCTGGCCATCGCGATCTCCGAGCTGAAGCTGGTCAAGGACGAGTGGGAGATCGCCCAGCTCCAGGAGGCCGTCGACGCGACCGTACGCGGTTTCGAGGACGTGGCCCGGGCGCTGCCGGCGGACCGCGGGGTCTCCGAGCGGCTGCTGGAGGGGATCTTCGCGCTGCGCGCCCGGCACGACGGCAACGACGTCGGGTACGGCTCCATCGTCGGCGCCGGCGAGCACGCCACGATCCTGCACTGGGTGCACAACCACGGCGCCACCCGCCCGGGTGAGCTGCTGCTGATGGACATGGGCGTGGAGAACCGCAACCTCTACACCGCCGACGTCACCCGGGTGCTGCCGGTCGACGGCCGGTTCACCCCGTTGCAGCGTCAGGTCTACGACGCGGTGTACGCCGCCCAGCAGGCCGGCATCGACATCATCAAGCCCGGGGTGCCGTTCCGGGAGGTCCACCTGACCGCGATGCGGGTCCTCGCCGAGGCGCTCAAGGACCTCGGCCTGCTCCCGGTGAGCGTGGACGAGGCGATGGACCCGGCGTCGACGGTCTACCGCCGGTGGACGCTGCACGGCACCAGCCACATGCTCGGCATCGACGTGCACGACTGCGCCAACGCGCGTAAGGAGCACTACCGCGACGGCCCGCTCGGCGAGGGCTACGTGCTGACCGTGGAGCCGGGGCTGTACTTCCAGCCCGAGGACGAGCTGGTCCCGGAGGAGCTGCGCGGCATCGGCGTGCGGATCGAGGACGACATCCTGGTCACCGCCACCGGCGCGGTGAACCTCTCGGCCGGTCTGCCCCGCCGCTCGGACGAGGTGGAGACCTGGCTGGCCGAGCAGCGCGAGGCGGGTCCGCGCCTGCCCGGCTGACCCGGTACGACCCCCGGCGGGCCCCGCCGTCGGTGTCTGCGACGTTTTCGTCGTCACGGCACCGGTGGCGGGGCCCGCCGCTGTTTGCGCTGCTCACCACCTTCTTCCGCCTTCTTCGCGACCTTGCGCCCTGCTGCGCCCACCCGCCCGATGTGAGGGAAATGCGGGGTTTTCTCGTATACGTCCGCGTCGCGAGGATCCTTCTCATACGGTGTGGATAACAGGCTGCAACCCATTTGTAGCTGCTCGTGCCGCTCAGGATGGTACGAGCCCGTCTGGTAGCAGGAAAGGGCGGAAGGCTCTGATGTCCAACGACCTAACGACTCCCGACGGCGGGGCCCCTTCGGCCCTGTCGTCGACTAGGCGACGCAAGCTGTGGGTCGCCACCGGCGTGGCCGGCCTGACCGGCGTCGTCGGCCTGGCGGCACTGGGCGGGCTGGCCGCCCGCAACGACAACTCCGACGACCCGCAGCGGGCCAGCGACTCGCAGGCGGCCCCGAAGCAGAACGTCAGCGATGCGGGCCCGGACTCCGACAAGCGCAACGACAAGGGCAAGGGACACGACGACCGGGACAGGGGCGAGGACCGCCGGGACCGGGACAAGGACCGGGATCGTGACGAGCACGGTCGGGTGCGGGAGGTGCCCTGTGACGACGAGAAGCTGATCGAGGCTGTCGATCTGGCGAACCGGGATCACGGTGGCACGTTGAAGCTGGCCAAGGACTGCACCTACGAGCTGGACGGGCACGACCGGAAGTCCGGCACGGGCCTGCCGACGATCAAGCAGGAGATCACCATCAAGGGTGAGGGCTCCACGATCAAGCGGGACTCCGAGCAGACGTTCCGGCTGTTCCGGGTCGCCGACGGCGGCGACCTGACCCTGAAGGACGTCACGCTCAAGGGCGGCAACGCCTCCGAGTTCAAGTACGGCGGCGACCAGGGCCCCGGGGGACCCGGCGGACCGGGCGGACCCGGTGGACCCGGTGGACCGGGCGGACCCGGTGGACCGGGTGGACCGGGTGGACCGCAGGGCGCCCCGGCTGCGCAGGGCGGGCAGGGAGCCCAGGATGCCCAGAGCGCGCAGGGAGCCCAAGGCATGCAGGGCGGGCCGTGGGGCAAGGACGGCAAGGACGACAAGAACGGCAAGGACGATAAGAACGGCAAGGACGACAAGAACGGCAAGGACGACAAGAACGGCAAGGACGACAAGGACCTCGAGGCCGACGGCGGTGCGTTGCTGGTCGAGCGCGGCGGTAGCGCGCACCTGAAGAAGGTCACGCTGACCCGCAACAACGCCGAGGGCAACGGCGGCGCCATCGCCAACTTCGGCCGCGTCGACCTCGAGGACAGCGAGGTGGAGAACAACCACGCCCAGGAGAACGGCGGCGGCATCTTCAACCTCGGCGTCCTCAAGGTCACCGGATCCTCCGACCACCACGACTGGTCTCCCACGACAAG
>NZ_JAEVHN010000423.1:0-5471 GCF_016803375.1 Micromonospora sp. 4G55 | reverse complement strand
TCCGGGTCGACCAGGACGTGTTCCTGCGCGACAGGTTCACCGCCACCAGTGCCAGCGAGCAGGGCACGGTCCGGCTACTCGGTGCCCATCTCGGCACATTGGACTGCAGCGGGGCACGGCTGGAAAACACCACCGGACCCGCCCTCGAAGCCGACCACCTCCAGGTCAACCGGGACGTGGCCCTGGCCGGCGGGTTCACCGCCACCAGCGCCAGCGAGCTAGGCACGATCCAGCTGCCCGGTGCCCACATCGGCGGCGTCCTGTACTGCAGCGGGGCACGGCTGGGGAACACCACCGGACCCGCCCTCAACACCGACGGACTCCGGGTGGACCAGGATGTGCTCCTGGACGGCGGGTTCACCGCCACCAGCGCAGACGGCCAGGCGGTGCTGGTGCTAACCGGTGTGCGAATCGGCGGGACCTTCCGCCTCGACACCGACCGAGCGACGCACATGGCACCGGACCAGGGATCGCTGATCGAGTTGGACGGGCTCACCTACAGCGGGCTGCCGCGGCCAGCCTCACTGCCGCGCTGGCTGACCCTGCTGCGCGAGCACACCCCCGGCTACGCCGCCCAGCCCTACCAGCACCTCGCCGCCGCCTACCGCGCCGCCGGCCACGACCGTGACGCCCGCACTATTCTCATCGCCCAACGCCGCGACCAAATCCAGCGCGCCGGACTGGCCAGCTCCGAACGCGCCTGGGGTCGCCTCACCGGCATCACCCTCGGCTACGGCTACCAGCCGTGGCGTTGCCTGCTCTTGCTCCTCGCCACGCTTGCGACCGCAGTCACCCTCAGCGTCACCAGCGGCCACCACGGTGGCCTCGCCCAAAAGCCGGCGATCACCGGAGCAGTCGCAGCCACCGCCTGCACCACCATCGACCAGATCGGCGTAGGCCTCGACCTCGGCACCCCACTGATCAAAACCGGCGCCCGCGATCGCTGCCAACCCACCAACACCCCCGCCGGCCAAACCCTCACCATCGCCAGCTGGTTCCTGCAACTGCTCGCCTGGACCTTCGCCACCCTCTTCATCGCCGGCTTCACCAGCGCAGTGCGTAGAACCTGACCCCTGTCACGCTCCCTCAGGCCCGCTAGGAGCGGAGTATCCGGCCAGCTCCGGGGTCGACCAGCACCCTGTCGTGGAACAGCTCCGCGGGCGTCGATGGGCTGTCAACGACATCCGAACATGCCGCTGGTCGGGCGTCGCGGCGTCCGGCCGTGCCGATGAGCGTGCGGCATATGAGTCCTCACGTCTGTTGAGAGAACAACTGCCATCCGCGCTCCTGCCAGGGCTCGTCCCGGCGCCGGAGAGCCTCGGCCCGATCTTCGGCCGTGGACTGTGCGAGCTGGGCGTCATCCACGCTCATCCAGCCGTCGCGGCACGCCTGTTCGTATTCGTCCCAGTCCTCGATCTCGACACGCGAATCCCGCTCGTGGAGCACCGGGTCCAGTTCGAGATCGATGTACCGCCAGCCTGCTTCGGTACGCTCCGGCGGGAGGCACACGTCGATCTCAAGCCGCCGATCAGTAGGGTCGCCGACCCACCACGCCACCCAGGGCGGCCCGTCGTGAGTCGGAAGAGTGCCACTGTCGTGCGGAGCACCCCATGACGAGCCAGCCGGGCCTCGTAGCCAAATCCCGTCACGGTCTTGGAGGACCGGCTCCAGATCGAACCAGAAGATGCCTCCGGGGCGTTTGATCTTGGATAGACGTACGCTCTGGCTGTGCTGAGCCCTGTCCATGGAAGCACGCTAGGGGCAGAACCGAGTCGGCCGCGACCTGGTCCACCAGTGTTCTTCCGCAACTGCCGCGATCCGCGCCGTCGTGGCGCGGCGCAGGATTCCCAGAGCGGGCCCACCTGGGGACCGAGCCGCCGCGCCACGTCCTGACCGCCGGCGCGGGCCGAGATCACCTCGGCCCCGCCGCCGTCAACCGAACAGGGTAGGAACGCCGGTCAGGCGCCGACGTAGGCGGCGAGGTGCTCGCCGGTGAGGGTGGAGCGGGCGGCGACGAGGTCGGCGGGGGTGCCCTCGAAGACGATCCGGCCGCCGTCGTGGCCGCGCCCGGGCCGAGGTCGATGATCCAGTCGGCGTGCGCCATGACGGCCTGGTGATGCTCGATGACGATGACCGACTTGCCGGCGTCGACGAGCCGGTCGAGCAGGCCGAGCAGGTGCTCGACGTCGGCGAGGTGCAGGCCGCTGGTCGGCTCGTCCAGGACGTAGACGCCGCCCTTCTCGGCCATCCGGGTGGCCAGCTTGAGCCGCTGCCGCTCGCCGCCGGAGAGCGTGGTGAGCGGCTGGCCGAGGCTGAGGTAGCCCAGCCCGACGTCGGCGAGCCGCTGCAGGATCGCGTGGGCCGCGGGGATCCGCGCCTCGCCGGCGCCGAAGAACTCCTCGGCCTCGGTCACCGACATCGCGAGCACCTCGCTGATGTCGCGGCCGCCGAGGTGGTATTCCAGCACCGACGCCTGGAACCGCTTCCCCTCGCACTGCTCGCAGATGGTGGCGACCCCGGCCATCATCGCCAGGTCCGTGTAGATGACGCCGGCGCCGTTGCAGGTGGGGCAGGCGCCCTCGGAGTTGGGACTGAACAGCGCCGGCTTCACGCCGTTGGCCTTCGCGAACGCCTTGCGGATCGGCTCGAGCAGTCCGGTGTACGTCGCCGGGTTGCTCCGCCGGGACCCGCGGATGGCGGTCTGGTCGACCGACACCACACCGTCCCGCCCGGACACCGAGCCGTGGATCAGGGAGCTCTTGCCGGAGCCCGCGACGCCGGTCACCACGGTGACCACCCCGAGCGGGACGTCGACGTCGACGTTCTGGAGGTTGTGGGTGGCGGCGCCGCGGATCTCCAGGGTGCCGGTGGGGGTGCGCACCGTCTCCTTGAGGGCGGCCCGGTCGTCGAAGTGGCGGCCGGTGATGGTGTCGCTGACCCGCAGCCCCTCGACGGTGCCCTCGAAGCAGACCGTGCCGCCCGCCGTACCGGCGCCGGGGCCGAGGTCGACGACGTGATCGGCGATCGCGATCGTCTCCGGCTTGTGCTCCACGACCAGCACGGTGTTGCCCTTGTCCCGCAGCCGCAGCAGCAGGTCGTTCATCTTCTGGATGTCGTGCGGGTGCAGCCCGACGGTGGGCTCGTCGAAGACGTAGGTGACGTCGGTGAGCGAGGAGCCGAGGTGGCGGATCATCTTGGTGCGCTGCGCCTCGCCGCCCGACAGCGTGCCCGAGGGCCGGTCGAGCGAGAGGTAGCCCAGCCCGATCTCCACGAACGAGTCCAGGAGGTGTCGCAGCCCGGCGAGCAGCGGGGCCACCGAGGGCTCGTCGAGTCCGCGGACCCAGTCGGCCAGGTCGCTGATCTGCATCGCGCAGACGTCGGCTATGTTCTTCCCCTTGATCTTCGACGACCGGGCCTCTTTGCTGAGCCGGGTGCCGTCGCACTCGGGGCAGGTCGTGAACGTCACCGCCCGCTCCACGAAGGCGCGGATGTGCGGCTGCAGCGCCTCGACGTCCTTGGACAGGAACGACTTCTGGATCTTCGGGATCAGCCCCTCGTACGTCAGGTTGATTCCTTCGACCTTGATCTTGGTCGGCTCCTTGTAGAGCAGGTCGTGCAGTTCCCGCTTGGTGTACTTGCGGAGCGGCTTGTCCGGGTCGAAGAAGCCGCAGCCGCGGAAGATGCGGCCGAACCAGCCGTCCATGCTGTAGCCGGGGATGGTGAGCGCGCCTTCGTTGAGCGACAGGCTGTCGTCGTACAGCGCGGACAGGTCGAAGTCGGTGACCGAGCCCATGCCCTCGCAGCGCGGGCACATGCCGCCGGTGATGGCGAAGCTGCGCCGCTCCTTTACCGTCTTCCCGCCGCGCTCGAGGGTGACCGCCCCCGCACCGCTGATCGAGGCGACGTTGAAGGAGAACGCCTGCGGCGATCCGATGTGCGGCTGGCCGAGCCGGCTGAAGACGATCCGCAGCATCGCGTTGGCGTCGGTGGCGGTGCCGACCGTGGACCGGACATTGGCGCCCATCCGCTCCTGGTCGACGATGATCGCGGTCGTCAGCCCGTCGAGGACGTCGACCTCGGGCCGCGCCAGCGTCGGCATGAAGCCCTGCACGAAGGCGCTGTAGGTCTCGTTGATCATCCGCTGCGACTCCGCGGCGATCGTGCCGAACACCAGCGAGCTCTTGCCCGAGCCGGAGACGCCGGTGAACACCGTCAGCCGGCGCTTCGGGATCTCGATGCTGACGTCCTTGAGGTTGTTCTCGCGCGCGCCCTGCACGCGGATCAGATCGTGGCTGTCGGCGACGTGCGGCGCGGGCGACTGCGGGTCCGTCCTCGTGGCCATGCTCATCGTGTCTCCATCTGTGTGGCGGGGCCGTTTCGCGGGCTCCGTCGGGGTCGCGCTCGGCGCGGGAACCACGGTATCCATGCCGCTGCGGCCCGTGGCGCCCCGGCGGCCTCGGCCACCCGGCGCGTCCGGCCGAGGCGTCAGACCAAGCTGGGGCTGTCGCGCATCAGGTCGCGGCCGGGCATCTCGTTCGCCTCGCGCCGACCGCCGGACGGCTCAGCGCAACTCGTTGATCCGGATCAAGGCCAGGGCGGCGTCCGCGTCGGTGTGCGGAAAGAAGGCGTGGTGGATGCTGACGTTCATGGCGGTCACGCTATGTGCGGCTACCTGACCTGCGCTTCTCGATTCCTGACCGGTCTGGTCACCTGTTTCGAGATGCACGGCGGCATCTCCGCCGTCGCGTGCGCCTGCTCGACCCGATAGGTGCTCGGCGGCACACCGACCAGCTCGGTGAAGCGGGTGCTGAAGGTGCCCAGCGACGAGCAGCCGACCGCGAAGCAGACGTCGGTGACGCTGAGGTCGCCACGACGCAGCAGCGCCATGGCGCGCTCGATGCGCCGCGTCATCAGATAGGAGTACGGCGACTCGCCGTAGGCCTGCCGGAACTGGCGGCTGAGGTGCCCGGCCGACATGTTCGCGCCGCGGGCGAGCGCCTCGACGTCCAGCGGCTGCGCGTACTCCCGGTCGATCCGGTCGCGGACCCGGCGCAGCCGCGCGAGGTCGTTCAGGCGCTGCGCCTCGGGCGATCTGCTGGTCACCTGCAAAATCGTGCCACATCCGACGGTGTCTGGAGCGCTGCCGACCGCCGGCGGCGCCGTGCGGTGCGGGACGACGCCCGGTGACCAGCCGGCCCGTCCCTCGCCCCGCCCGGAGCTGCGTCCGGGTTTCGTGCTGATTCGGGGTTCGTGGTGCGATTGGTGGGCATAGCGTCAGGCGTGGCGGCTTCCGGCCGCCGGGCCGTCCCGTGGGCGGTCACGGCCGAGTGACGGTGGTGCGGACGTGGACAGGACCGAACCGACGGTGCTGGACGAGTTGGAAGGCAAGGGCCGGGGCACCGGGCTGCCCCGGCTGCTCGGCGTGGTCAGTCTCGCCCTCGGCGCGGGCGGCCTGCTCGCCCCGCGCGCGG
>NZ_JAEVHN010000422.1:0-5491 GCF_016803375.1 Micromonospora sp. 4G55 | reverse complement strand
GTCGACCAGGGTCATCCGGCCGGTGGTGACGGTGCCGGTCTTGTCCAGCACGACCGTGTCCACCTGGCGGGTGGACTCCAGCATCTCCGGCCCCTTGATCAGGATGCCCAGCTGGGCGCCCCGGCCGGTCCCGACCAGCAGCGCGGTGGGCGTGGCCAGACCGAGCGCGCACGGGCAGGCGATGATCAGCACGGCGACCGCGGCGGTGAACGCGGCCGTCGGGCCCGCCCCGGTGCCGAGCCACCAGCCGAGCGTGCCGGCGGCCAGGGCGATCACGATCGGGACGAAGGCGCCGGAGATCCGGTCGGCCAGCCGCTGCACGGCCGCCTTGCCGGTCTGCGCCTGCTCCACCAGCTTCGCCATCTGGGCGAGCTGGGTGTCCGCACCGACCCGGGTGGCGGTGACCACCAGCCGGCCACCGGCGTTCACCGTCGCGCCGACCACGGTGTCGCCCGGGCCGACCTCGACCGGCACCGACTCGCCGGTGAGCATGCTGGCGTCGACGGCCGACGTGCCCTCGTCCACCACCCCGTCGGTGGCGACCTTCTCGCCGGGGCGGACCACGAACCGGTCCCCCACCGCGAGCTGGTCGACCGGGATCCGGGTCTCGACGCCGCCGCGCAGCACCGCGACGTCCCGGGCGCCCAGCTCCAGCAGGGCGCGCAGGGCGGCGCCGGCGGTCCGCTTGGAACGGGCCTCGAAGTACCGGCCGGCGAGGATGAACACGGTGACGCCGGCCGCCGCCTCCAGGTAGATGTTGCCGGCGCCATCGGTGCGGGTGATGTCGAGCCGGAACGGGTGGGTCATCCCGGGCATCCCGGCGTCACCGAGGAAGAGCGCCCAGAGCGACCAGCCGAACGCGGCCAGGGTGCCGAGCGAGACCAGGGTGTCCATGGTGGCGGCGCCGTGCCGCAGGTTGATCCAGGCGGCCCGGTGGAACGGCAGCCCGCCGTAGACCACCACCGGGGCGGCGAGGGTCAGTGACAGCCACTGCCAGTAGGTGAACTGCCAGGCCGGCACCATGGCCAGCAGGATCACCGGCACGGTCAGCGCGACCGAGACCCACAGCCTGGTCCGCAGGCCGCGCAGCTCGTCGACCGGCTCGGCGGCCGGTCCGGTCGTACCGGCCGGGGTGGGCGGGGGCGGCAGGACGGCGGTGTAGCCGGTCTTCTCCACCGTGGCGATCAGGTCCTCCGGCGTGACCTCGTCGGCGTACCGGACGGTGGCCTTCTCGGTGGCGTAGTTGACGGTGGCGGTCACGCCCTCCATCCGGTTGAGCTTCTTCTCGATCCGGGCGGCGCAGGACGCGCAGGTCATCCCGCCGATGGCCAGCTCGATCCGGTGGGGTGCGACCGGGAGGGAGTTCGTGGTCGGGGTCATCGCGGCACCTCCGATCAGTTGTGCCCGTGACCGGGGACGCCGTGGCCGGCGTCGGCGGTCGGGGCGGGAGCGGTCGGGGCGGTGCTCGGCGTGCTCGCCGGGGCCGCCGGGGCGTCGCCGGCCAGCACGGTGAACTCGGCGGTGTGCACCGCCCCGCCGTGCCGGAAGTCCAGGTAGAGCCGGTAGCTGCCGGCCGAGGGCACCTCGGCGGCGAAGCTCACCGCCGGCCCGGCCGGGGTACGCCCGTCACCGGGCACGCCCTCCGGGTGCACGTGCAGGTACGCGAGGTCGCCCTGCCGCAACGCCACCAGGTGCCCGTACGCGCCGAGGTAGGGCTCCAGGTCGGTGACCGGATTCCCGTCCCGGCTGACGGTCAGCGTCAGCTGGCTGGTGCGGCCCGGCTGCGGCGTGCCGGTGAGGGTGACCGTGTAGCCGTCGACCGTGGTGCTGGCGGCCGGTGCCGGCAGCGGCCGGGGCTGGAGCTGGCCGGGGACGGTCACGTCGACCCCGAGGGTGAGCGGCTCCCCGCCCGACGGGGTGAAGTCGGCGAAGGCGCGCCAGACGCCCGGCCCGCCCAGCGGGGAGTCGACCCGCCAGGTGCCGTCGGCGCCCAGCTCGGGGTGGACGTGCCGGAAGCCGGACAGGTCGCGCCGCGCCACGATCAGGTGCATCCGCTTGTCGTGGGCGACCTCGTAGCCGGTCACCGGAGCGCCGTCGGGGCCGGTGATCCGGAAGGCGAACTGCCCGGTCGGGGCGTCCACCGGCTGCATGGTGTAGCCGCGATCGGAGACCAGCAGCCCGCCGGGCAGATGCGCGGCAGCGGCGGGGTCGCCGCCGTGCGAGTCGGAGCCGCCGTGCGAGTCGGAGCTGCCGTGCGGGTCGGAGCCGTGATCGGCGCCGGCGGGCTCGTGGCGGGTTTCGGCGGCCGGGGTGACGGGGCCGGCCAGGTGGCCGACCCCGTACGCCGTGCCGAACACCGCCGCGAGGCCGAGGGCGAAACCGCTCAGCTTCGTCGCCGTGTTCATCGGAATACCTCGGTTCTCTGGGGTCGTGACCCCGTCACGCCTCGACGAGGTCGTACCCGGCCTCGTCGACGGCGGCGCGTACGGAGTCGATGTCCAGCGGGCTCGCACTGGTGACGGTGACCCGGCCGGAGGCCAGGTCCACCTGGACGTCGCTGACGCCCTGGATCGCGCTCACCTCGGTGCTGACCGAGTTGACGCAGTGCCCGCAGGTCATGCCCTGCACCTGGTACGTGGTGGTGACCATGGCAGCTCTCCTCTCGCATCCCATGCTATACCCCCCAGGGGTAGCTCTCCCGAGGACCGTAGCATACCCCCCAGGGGTACGCTATCCTGGTTGCCATGACCACACCGAGCACCCCGACCCGGGGCTACACCGCCAGCAAGGACCAGCTGCTCGCGCGGCTGCGCCGCGTCGAGGGCCAGGTCCGCGGCGTGGAGAAGATGGTCGACGACGACCGGTACTGCATTGACGTGCTGACCCAGATCTCGGCGATCCAGGCCGCCCTGGACAAGGTCGCCCTCGGCCTGCTCGACGGCCACGCCCGGCACTGCATGCACGAGGGGGCCGCCGAGGGCCGCGCCGACGAGATGGCCGCCGAGATGATGGCCGCCGTCGGCCGCCTGATGAAGCGCGGCTGAGCCCGCCCTCCGCTTCGGGACGTTCGGCCCGGTCGACCCGGGCCCGCCGCCCCCGGACGTCCGCCGTCGGCGCGACTCGCGTCGGAGGTGACGACCGGGACCGGTGCCACCGGCACCGGACCGGCCGCCCGAGTCACGGACGGAGGGCGGCCATGATGGGGTACGGCCCGATGGCGGGCCTGATGTGGATCTGGCCGGTGCTGGCCGGCCTGGCGGCCCTGGGCTGCCTGACCTACCGGCTGGCGCAGTCGCCGCCGTCGACGGCCGCCGCCGCCGCGGCGCGGACGATCCTCGACGAGCGCTATGCGCGCGGCGAGATCGACGACGAGGAGTACCAACGACGGCGGTCGGCACTGCGGACCGGAGCCTGACCGCCGCGGTCACCCCGCCGGCCGGGACGCCGGAGCCACGACGGCTCCGGGCGCCCCGGCGGCGGCGGTCAGAGCCGGGCGAGGATCTTCTTCATCGCGTCGATCTCGCCCTGCTGGGCGTTGACGATCTGCTGCGCCATGGCCTTGGCGTCCGCGTTGGCGCCGCTGGCGAGCTCCTCCTCCGCCATGGTGATCGCGCCCTCGTGGTGGGCGATCATCATGGTCAGGAACTGCCGGTCGAACTCCTGGCCGGAGGCGGCCGCCAGCTTCGCCATGTCGGCGTCGGACATCATGCCCGGCATGCCGTGGTCGTGGTGGCCGCCGGACGGGCTGCCGGACGGGACGGGCCGGCCCCACGCGGTGAGCCAGCCGGTCATGGTGGCGATCTCCGGTGCCTGGGCGGCCTTGATCTGCGCGGCGAGGTGCTTGACCTCCGGGTCCTCGGCACGGCTGTCGGCCAGCTCCGACATCCGCACCGCCTGCTGGTGGTGCGGGATCATCATCTGGGCGAACATCACGTCGGCGTCGCCGAACGTGGCGGACGCGCTCGCCGAGGGGCCGGCGGGGGCGCCCGCGCCCGGCATGTCGTGGCCGGAGCCGGCCTGGTGGTCGTCGCTGCCGCAGGCGGCCAGGGCGAGAGCGGCGCTGAGCGCGACGCCGGCCAGGGCGGCACGGCGCGCAATGGTACGAGTGGACACGATCAGACCTTTCGGTGTTGGAAACGTACGCAACGGACGCGGGACGCGGCGGGGCCGCGTCGGGGCGTCCTATCTGCGCAGCACCGACACCGTGACGAGGCGGAGCCCGACCGGGCGGGGTGGCGGAGCGCGCGGCCCACGCGACGGCCCCGACGGGTGGCGGGTGTCGACGGCGGGGCGGGCACGGCCGAGCAGCAGCGTCGCCAGCAGCAGTGCCACCGTGAACGCGCCGAGCACCGCCAGGCAGACACTCCAGCCACTCGGGGCACCGCCCGGCTGGTCGGCGGGAAGCGCCACCGCGTCGCCCTGGCCGGCGAACGACACCGCCAAGGCGACCTGGGCGACCGGAACCGCTTCGGGCGCGGCGGCATGGGCGGCCGGGACCGCCTCGGGCGCGGCGCCGTGGGCAACCGGGACCGCCTCGGGCAGGGCGGCCTGAGCCAGCATCACCCGCTGCGACACGGCGGCGTGGCCGTCCGGGTGGGACGCGACGGAGTGCGTGCCGTGGCCGATGGTGTGCATGGCGGCCAGCCCGAGCACGGTGCAGGCGAGCAGGAGCAGCCGGGCCCACCACCCGGCCGGCCGCGCCGTCGCCGTTCCCACCCGACCACGCTAGCCCGACTCGGGCGGGATCAGAGGCGTACCCGGCGCAGCAGTTGGGCGTTGAGCGCCACCACGATCGTCGAGGCGGACATCAGCGCCGCGGCGAGCGCCGGGCTCAACGCCACCCCCGCGAAGGCCAGCACGCCGGCCGCCAGCGGCAGCGCCACCACGTTGTAGCCGGCCGCCCAGGCGAGGTTCTGCCGCATCTTCCGGTACGCCGCCCGGCTCAGCCGGACCACCCCGGCGACCCCGCGCGGGTCGGAGGAGGCCAGCACCACCCCGGCCGACTCGATCGCCACGTCGGTGCCCGCCCCGATCGCGATCCCCACGTCCGCCCGGGCCAGCGCCGGCGCGTCGTTGACCCCGTCCCCGACCATCGCCACCCGCAGCCCCCGGCGTTGCAGCGCGGTCACCTTCCGGTCCTTGTCGGCGGGCAGCACCTCGGCGAAGACCTCGTCGACGCCGGGCCGGAAGCCGAGGTCCGCGGCGACCGCCTCGGCCACCGTCCGGGCGTCCCCGGTGATCATCGCGATGCGGCGGACCCCCTCGGCACGCAGTTCCGCGATGGCCTCCCGGGCCTCGGGGCGTACCTCGTCGGCGAGCGCGAGCAGGCCGAGGACGGTGTCCGGCAGGCGGACCAGGTGCAGCACCGCGGCGCCGCGCTCCGCCCAGCGCCGGGCCGCCGGCTCCAGCGCCTCGGGCAGCTCCAGCCCCTGCTCGCGCAGGAGCGCGGGGCCGCCGACGCGTACGGCGTACCGTCGATGTCGGCCCGGAC
>NZ_JAEVHN010000421.1:0-5530 GCF_016803375.1 Micromonospora sp. 4G55 | reverse complement strand
CCATCTCGCCCTGCTGGGGCCGCCCGGCGCGGGCAAGACCATGCTGGCCGAGCGGCTCCCCTCGATCCTGCCGGAACTGGACGACGCCGCCGCGCTGGAGGTCACCGCGCTGCACTCGATCGCCGGTCTGCTCCCGCCGGGGGGCCGGCTGTTGCGCCGGCCACCGTTCCAGGCGCCGCACCACACGGCGACCATCCCCTCCCTGGTCGGCGGCGGGTCCGGGCTGGCCCGGCCGGGGGCCGTCTCGCTGGCCCACCGCGGCGTGCTCTTCCTCGACGAGGCGCCGGAGTTCAGCAAGGGCGCGCTGGAGGCGCTGCGGCAACCGCTGGAGCACGGCCGGATCCAGCTGGCCCGCAGCGGGGGCGGCACCGAGTACCCGGCCCGCAGCCAGTTGGTGCTGGCCGCCAACCCGTGCCCGTGCGCGAAGCCGGCCGGCGACGCGTACTGCGAGTGCAGCCCGCTGGCCCGGCGGCGGTACCTGGGCCGGCTCTCCGGGCCGTTGCTGGACCGGATCGACGTGCAGGTGAAGCTGCTGCCGGTGCGGGCGGCGGAGCTGATGGAGGCGGCCGTGGCCACCGAGTCCTCGACGACCGTGGCCGCCCGGGTCGCCACGGCCCGGCAGGCCGCGGCGGCGCGCTGGGCTCCGGTGGGCCGCGGGCTCAACGCCGAGATCCCCGGACCGTACCTGCGACGGCCGCCCTGGCGGCTGCCGCCCGGGACACCGCCGAGCTGCGCGGCCGGCTGGACTCCGGGGCCGTCTCGGCCCGTGGCTTCGACCGGATCATCCGGCTGGCCTGGACCATCGCGGACCTCGACGGGCGGGCCAGGCCGCAGCGCGAGGACGTGCTGGAGGCCATCCAACTCAGGACGGGAGAGGGAGCATGAGCACCAGCGAGGAGCGGCTGCTGGCCCGGGTGGCGCTGACCTGGCTCACCGAGCCGGGCACCCGATCGGTGCACCGGCTGGTCCAGCAGCTCGGCCCGGTGGCGGCGCTGGACCTGCTGCTCGACGGAGGCGCGCCGGAGGCGAGCCTGCGCACGGCGGTGTCGGCGCGCACGGCCGCCGAGGACGCCCGCGCCGTCGCCGCCGACGCGCTCGCCCGCACCGAGCGGATCGGCGCCCGCGTCCTCACCCCAGAGGACGAGGAGTGGCCCGCCCGCCTCGACGACCTGCGCCGGCTGGTGCTGTCCGGAACGAGCCGGCGGGTCGACCTGGAGACCGCCCCACCGCTCTGCTTCTGGGTACGCGGCGGCTGGCCGCTCGGCGAGGCGCTGGACCGCTCCGTCGCGGTGGTCGGCGCGCGGGCCGCCACCGGGTACGGCCTGCACGTCGCCACCGAGATCGGGTACGGGCTGGCGGAGCGGGACTGGACGGTGGTCTCCGGTGGGGCGTTCGGCATCGACGCGGCGGCGCACCGGGGCGCGTTGACCGCCGGCGGGCTGACGGTGGCCGTGCTGGCCTGCGGCGTCGACCGGCCCTACCCGATGGGCAACGCCGCCCTGTTCGACCGGATCGCCGAGACCGGGCTGCTGGTGAGCGAGTGGATGCCCGGCGCCGACCCGCTGCGGCCGAGGTTCCTGATCCGCAACCGGGTGATCGCCGCCGCGACCCGGGGAACGGTGCTTGTGGAGGCGGCGGCCCGCAGCGGCGCGACGCAGACGGTGAACCGAGCGATCGCGATGGGCCGGCGGGCGATGGTGGTGCCGGGCCCGGTCACCTCGGCGATGTCGGTCGGGACGCACGAGGTGCTGCGGGACCAGCCGGCCGCGCGGCTGGTGACCGGGGTGCCGCACGTGCTGGAGGAGGTCGGCCGGATCGGGACCGACCTGGCCCCGCCCGCACGAGGCCCGGAGCGCCCGAGCGACCTGCTCGACGACGAGGCGACCATGGTGCTGGAGTCGCTGCCCCGGCGCGGGGTGGTCGGGCTCGACGCGCTCGCCGCACGGGCCGGGGTCGACGTACGGACGGCGATGCGGAAGCTCTCCCTGCTGGAGGAACTGGCGATGGTGCTCCGCCGCGACGGCGGGTACGCCCTGGCGCGGCCCGCCGCGACGGCGCGCGCCCCCGCCGGCCCAGGGCGCGGGGCCAAGCGGTGACCGGGCTCAGTCCCCCTCGAACCGGATCTCCAGGTCACGCTCGCGTACGCACCGGTGGACCAGCACCGCGACCTGCCGCACCTGCGCGGTCTCGGCCGGAGTGCGGGCGGCCTCGACCAGGCAGTCCAGTTCGGTCAGGAGCTGGGGTGCCCGCTCCGCCCCGACCACCAGCTCACCGAGCGGGTCGACCCGGTCCAGCGTCGGGGTGCGTCCGCCGCCCCGCCCCCGCTTCAGCAGGTCGAGCAGCAGGTCGTCGGGGTCGGGCACCACCTGCGCCGCGACCGAGGACGGCCGACGGCCCGGGCCGCCACGGACCAGCCGGTAGAGGACGACGTCCAGGCCCATGAGCGGTTCCCTCCTCCCGTCGGCGTCCCCGCCGAGGCAACCGGGCGACGGCGCACGCACCGTCCCTGCCTCCAGTCTCCCCGTCCACGCCACCACCGGCCAGCACCGACGGCGCGCCGCCGCGCAAGGTCAGGTCTTCTGTGTCCACGCCGCGCCCGTGGGACGGGACGGCTGGGCCGGGGGCGTCCGCGCGCGGCGTCGTGTCGATGCGCAGCGTTCTGCCGACCGGCCGGCACGCGCTTACGCTGAGCCCATGCCAGGCGGACGTCATCCGGTGCCACGCCTCCCCGTCCGGGTCGACGAACGTCGACTGGCCGGCGTCGCGCAGGTCGCTCCGGGCTGCCCGTCGACGGCACGGGCCGGGCGATGACGGGCGGCACGCGGGCCACCCGGGCCACCCACGAGGCGCTGCCACCGGCCATGCGGGAGGCCGTGGACGACTTCGCCGACCACCTGGCCCGGGTGCGCAACCGATCCGCCCACACCGTGCGGGCGTACGTGGCCGATGTGGTCTCGCTGCTCGACCACGCGGTACGGATGGGCTGCTCCGCACCCGCCGAGCTGGACCTGACGGTGCTGCGCAGCTGGCTGGCCCGGCAGCGCACGGTGGGCGCGGCCCGGACGTCACTGGCCCGGCGGGCGGCGGCGGCGCGCACCTTCAGCGCCTGGGCGCACCGCGCGGACGTGCTCCCCACCGACGTGGCGGCTCCGCTGTCCAGCCCCCGGGCCCACCGCGACCTGCCCACCGTGCTCCGGGCCGACCAGGCCGCCGCCCTCGTGGAGGCGCCCGATCGGCGTCCCCCTGCCCCCCGATCCGCCGAGGCGACCGGGCCCGCCGCCGGCACCCACCCCGATGCGGCCGCACGTACCGCCGTACCGCGCCACGACGTCCCGACCCGGCCCACCGACCCGACCGGGCACAGGGTGACCGACCCGGCCGGGCCCGACGCGGACGAACACCAGGACGGCGCGGCCACCGGAGCCACCCGACACGACGGTCCGGCCGACCCCGCCCGCCCCGAGGACGAACCGGTGCGACTGCGCGACCGGGTCCTGCTGGAACTGCTCTACGGCACCGGGGTACGGGTCAGCGAGGCGTGCGGGCTGGACGTCGCCGACGTCGACCACAGCCGCCGGGTGATCCGGGTCCTCGGCAAGGGCGGCCGGGAACGCTCGGTGCCGTACGGGGTGCCGGCCCAGCGGGCGATCGACGACTGGCTGCGCTCCGGGCGGCCCGCCCTGGCGGTGGTGCCCGGCTCCGGGGAGGCGCTGCTGCTCGGCGCGCGCGGCGGGCGGCTGAACCCGACGACGGCGCGCCGGATCGTGGCCGGGTACGCCGAGTCCCTCGGCCTGCCCCGGGTCAGCCCGCACGGACTGCGCCACTCGGCGGCGACGCACCTGCTGGAGGGCGGCGCGGACCTGCGCGCCGTGCAGGAGCTGCTCGGCCACTCCTCGCTCGGCAGCACCCAGATCTACACGCACGTCTCGGTCGAGCGGCTGCGGGCCGCGTACCGGCAGGCGCACCCGCGCGCCTGACCCACCCGCTGCGCCCGATCGGCGGGCCGCACCGGGTCGAACCGCCGGCAGCACGGTGCCCTGCTGGTTGGGGCGGCCGCCGCCGGAGGACAGCGAACCGACGACGGTTGATCCGTCGACGGATATGATCACTACGTGACCGTCGCCCGGCCGCCCGAGCCGATTCCCGGGGCCCGACTGCTCTTCTCGCTCGACCCGGCGGTCAACTACCTCAACCACGGCGCGTTCGGCGCGGTACCGATCAGCGTGCAGCGGGCGCAGCAGCGGTTGCGCGACGAGATGGAGTCCAACCCGCTGCGCTTCTTCACCCAGGGGCTGACCGAGCGGATCGGCCACACCCGGCGGCACCTGGCCACCTTCCTGGGCGCCGACCCGGACGGCACGGCGCTGGTCGGCAACGCCACCACCGGCGTCGCGGTGGTCCTGCAGTCCCTCGGCCTGCGGGCCGGCGACGAGGTGCTCACCACCGATCACGGGTACGGCGCGGTCGGCTTCAGCATCGAGCGGGAGTGCCGCCGTACCGGGGCGGGCACCCGGGCGCTGCGGGTGCCGCTGACCGCCACCGACGAGGAGATCGTCGAGATCGTCCGCACCGGTCTGCGACCCGGGCGGACCCGACTGCTCGTCGTCGACCAGCTAACCTCGCCCACCGCCCGCCTCTTCCCGGTCGCGGCCATGGTGCAGGTGGCCCGGGAGCGGGGCGTACCGGTGCTGGTGGACGGGGCGCACGTGCCCGGCATGCTGCCGGTCGACGTCGGCGCCGTCGGCGCGGACTTCTGGGTGGGCAACCTGCACAAGTGGGCGTTCGCCCCGCGGGGCACCGCCGTGCTGGTGGTCGCCCCGCAGTGGCGGGAGCGGATCGAGCCGCTGGTCGTCTCCTGGGAGCAGGGCGGCGGCTTCCCCGGCAACGTGGAGTGGCAGGCGACCCTCGACTACACGGGGTGGTTGAGCGCCCCGGTGGGGCTCTACGCGCTGCGCAGCCTCGGCCTGGACCGGGTGCGGGCGCACAACGCGGCGCTGGCCGGGTACGGGCAACGGGTGGTCGGGGACGCCCTCGGGGTGGCGCCGGCCGACCTGCCGGACCCGGGTGGACCGGCGGTCGCCATGCGGATCGTGCCGCTGCCGCCGGGCGTGGCCACCACCCTGGACACCGCACGGGCGCTGCGCGACCGGATCGCCGAGCGGCTCGCCGCCGAGGTGGCGGTGATGGCCTGGGACGGTCGGGGCTGGCTACGGCTCTGCGCGCAGGTCTACAACTCCGCCGAGGAGTACGAACGGCTGGCGGTCCGGCTGCCCCCGCTGCTCGCCCGGCCCTGACCCCGGCCCGCGCCGACCACACCGACAGACGGCCCTCGCCGTCCGCTCGGCGAGTGCGCCGCTCGCCGTCCGCTTGGTCAGCGGGCCGCTCGCCATCCGCTCGGTGAGCGGGCCGCTCGCCATCCGCTCGGTGAGCGGGCCGCTCGGGTCGCGCACCGGGAGCAGCCGGACCGGTCCGAGCCCGAGCAGGGCCAGCGGGTCGAGGTAGTCCGCCCCGCGGCGCAGCCCCCAGTGCA
>NZ_JAEVHN010000420.1:0-5538 GCF_016803375.1 Micromonospora sp. 4G55 | reverse complement strand
CGGGTACGTCGAAGAGCGTCTCCGCCTGCGCCCCGGTGGCCTTCGCGCCCAGCTCGGCGGGGTCGAAGAGGGTGATCACGCCGTACTCGCCGTCGTAGCCCGGCACCCGGCGGACGTCGCCGCGGCGCAGCCGGCCGATGCCCTCGGCCAGCAGCTCGCCGCCGACCCGCCCGATCTCGTCCAGCGGAGTACGGGTGAGGATCTCCAGCTCCGGGCCGAGCGCGGCGACCAGCTCGTGGAGCTTCCCCTCGACCTTCTTGCTCCGCGCACCCACCTTGTTGATCTCGCCGAGGATCTCGGCCAGCGGCACCAGGTGGGTGACCTCGCGGGCGTGCGCGGGGCGGTGCCCCGCCGGCCGGTCGGCCAGCTCCTCGACCCGGCTCAGCACGCCGACGGTCAGCGGCTTGCCGCACTCCGGACAGCGTCCACCGGCCTGCCGGGTCCGCTCCGGCGACCAGTTGACGCCGCAGAGCCGGTGCCCGTCCGCGTGGTACTTCCCCTCCTCCGGGAAGAACTCGATCGTCCCGGCCAGCCCGTCGCCGGTGCGCAGCGCCTCGCGGATCGCGAAGTAGTCGCGGTCGGCGCAGAAGACCGTCGCCTCCCGGGCCAGCGCCGGCGGGGAGTGCGCGTCGGAGTTCGAGACGAGCTGGTAGCCGTCCAGGCTGCCGACCCGCCAGTTCATCTCCGGGTCGGAGGAGAGGCCGGTCTCCACCGCGAAGACGTGCTCGGCCAGGTCGGCGTAGCAGTCGGCGATCGCGTCGAAGCCGGACTTCGAGCCGAGCGCGGAGAACCAGGGCGTCCAGATGTGCGCCGGCACCAGGTAGCCGTCGCCGCTGGCCTCCAGGGTGATCTCCAGCAGGTCCCGGGAATCGAGGCCGAGGATCGGCCGGCCGTCCGAGCCGAGGTTGCCGATCCGGCCCAGGGCCGCGTTGAACCGCGCCACCGCGTCCAGGTCGGGCAGGTAGATCAGGTGGTGGACCTTGCGGGTCCGGTCGTCCCGCTTGTAGATCGTGGAGATCTCCACGCTGAGCATGAACCGGACCGGGTCGGTCTCCGCCTCGCTGGCCAGCCGGGGCGGGAGCCGGCGGGCGATGTCTCGCTCCGCCTCCGGGGCGAGCCGGTAGAGCCCGGGCTCGGCCGGGTGCAGCGTCTCGCGCAGGTGGTCGTACCAGGCGGGGTGGGTGAAGTCCCCGGTGCCGAGCACGCCGATGCCCTTGCGCCGGGCCCACCAGCCGAGATTGGGCAGGGTGAGATCGCGGCTGCACGCGCGCGAGTACTTCGAGTGGATGTGCAGGTCCGCGACGAACGGCGGGACGCCACCGGGGGGTGCGGCGCTGAACGGAGGCACGCCGCATCCTGTCACGGCCGGTCCATCACCCGCCCGCCGCCACGCGTACGCGTGAGAAGAGCAATCCGGTCCTGGACTCCGCTGCCCGGCCGCGCTATGGGGCGCGCAGCTCCACCAGGGTGATCTGCGGCGGGGCGCCGACCCGCACCGGCGGGCCCCAGAAGCCGGCGCCGTTGGTGACGTACACCTTGGTGCCGTCCACCTCGCCGAGCCCGGAGACGACCGGCTGCTGGAGCTTGACGGCCAGGTTGAACGGCACGATCTGGCCGCCGTGGGTGTGCCCGGAGAGCTGGAGGTCGACGCCGAACTTCGCCGCCTCGTGCGCGGCGACCGGCTGGTGGGCCAGCAGCACCACCGGGCGGCTCGGGTCGCGGTCGCCGAGCGCGGCCGCGTAGTCGGCGGGCGCGGCCAGGCCGGTGCCGGCGGCGGTCACGTCGTTGACGCCGGCCAGGTCCAGCACGCCGCCCCGGGCGCGGATCTCCTGCCGCTGGTTCTGTAGCACCCGCAGGCCGAGCCGGTCCACCTCCTGGACCCACTCCTCCACCCCGGAGTAGTACTCGTGGTTGCCGGTGACGAAGAAGTTGCCGTAGCGGGAACGCAGGCCGCGCAGCGGCGCCGCGGCCTCGCCCAGTTCGGCGACCGAGCCGTCGACCAGGTCGCCGACGACCGCGACGAGGTCGGCGTCGAGGCGGTTGATCGCGGCGACGATCCGCTCGGTGTGCTCCCGCCCGCGCAGCGGGCCGAGGTGGATGTCGGAGACGGTGGCGATCCGCAGCCCGTCCATGCTGCGCGGCAGCTTCGCCAGCGGGATGCGGACCCGGTCCAGCTCGGGCGGGCCCGTCGCCACCCGGACGCCGTAGCCGGTGACGCCGGCCGCGGTGAGCCCGGCGAAGATCGCCGCGCCCCGGGCCAGCAGCAGCCGGCGCGAGGCGTCGTGGTCGGGCTGGTCCACCGCCTCGATGGCCGGCGGGTCGCGGTGCCCGCCGCCCCGACCAGCACCGGCTCCGGCGCGCGGCGGTCGACTCGGCGATCGCGTCCGGCGGCGCAGCACCAGCCGGGCGACCGCCATCGGCACTTCCAGCACCAGCAGCAGGACCAGCAGGTAGAACATCACCGCCAGCCAGAGGTAGCCCGGCCAGGCCAGCCAGAACGCCCAGACCGCCCGGGTGCCGGCCATCGTCGCCGGTACGAGCAGCGCCAGCAGCAGCGCGGCGACCGCGCCGATCCGCCGCCACCGTCCGGGCCGGGTGGTGTCCTTGACCAGCCGCTTCCACAGGTAGAAGTGGATCAAGCCGATGATCAGAGCCAGCGTGGCCACGAACGCCAGAGTCGCCAACATGCCAGCCCTTTCTCAGCCGCCCGCGAAGGGGGGCAGCACGTCGATCGTGACCCCGGCCGGCAACGGTGTCCCACGATCATGACAGCGCACCCCGTCGACCAGGAAACTCGCCACCTCCAGCACGGCGGCCAGCCCCGGCCCGTGCCGCTCGGCGAGGTCACCGACCAGTTCGTCCAGCGACCGGCCGGCGGATGCGGTCTCCTCGGTGCGGCCGGCGGCGGCCCGGGCCCCGGCGAAGTAGCGGACGGTGAGGTCCACGGCTCAGCCTCCGATCGCGGACATCGGCCGGGCCGGTTGCAGGAAGGTGGGATCGTCGATGCCGTGCCCGGCGCGCTTGCCCCGCATCGCCACCTGCCAGCGCTGGGCCAGCTCCGCGTCGTCCGCCCCGCCGCGCAGCGCGCCGCGCAGGTCGGACTCCTCGGTGGCGAAGAGGCAGGCCCGGATCTGGCCGTCGGCGGTGAGCCGGGTCCGGTCGCAGTCGCCGCAGAACGGGCGGGTGACGCTGGCGATCACGCCGACCCGGGCCGGTCCGCCGCCGACCAGCCAGGTCTCGGCGGGGGCCGCGCCCCGCTCGGCCGGGTCGGGCGTCAGGGCGAACGCGCCGGCCAGCGAGGCGAGGATCTCGTCGGCGGTGACCATGGTGGCCCGGTCCCAGCCGTGCTGGGCGTCCAGCGGCATCTGCTCGATGAACCGCAACTCGTAGCCGTGGTCGAGGGCGAACCGCAGCAGCGCCGGGGCCTCGTCGTCGTTGACGCCCCGCATCAGCACCGAATTGACCTTCACCGGGGTGAGCCCGGCGGCGGCGGCACCGGCCAGCCCGGCGAGCACGTCGGCCAGCCGGTCTCGCCGGGTCAGCCGGCTGAACCGGTCGCGGTCCAGGGTGTCCAGCGACACGTTCACCCGGTCCAGCCCGGCCGCGCGCAGCGTGGGGGCGAGCCGGTCCAGGCCGATGCCGTTGGTGGTGAGGGAGATCCGGGGGCGGGGGGTCAGCGCGGCCACCTCGGCGACGATGCCGGCCAGCCCCGGCCGGATCAGCGGCTCGCCGCCGGTGAAGCGGACCTCGGTGACCCCGAGCCGTTCCACGGCGACCCGGACCAACCGGACGATCTCGTCGTCGCTGAGCAGCTGCGGCCCGGCCAGCCAGGGCAGACCCTCCGCCGGCATGCAGTACGTGCAGCGCAGGTTGCACTTGTCGGTCAGCGAGACCCGTAGGTCCCGGGCGACACGGCCGTACCGGTCGACGAGGACGCCCTCGGCGGGCGGGGCGGCGGTCACCCGTCGACCGTAGCGCGGTCGGTCCCACCGAGCGCTGCTCGGGCGGCCCGGGTGACCGCATCGCGGTACGCCGCGCCGAAGGCGGCGGTGTGCACCAGCAGCAGGTGGAGCTGGTGCAGCGGCAGTCGTTCCCGCCAGCCGTCGGCCAGCGGCCACTCCTCCCGGTAGGCGCCGACGATCCGGTCGAGGTGTGGCGCGCCGCCGAAGAGGGCCAGTTGGGCCAGGTCGGTCTCCCGGTGCCCGCCGTGCGCGGCCGGGTCGACCAGCCAGGCCCGGTCGTCCGCGCCCCAGAGCACGTTCCCCGGCCACAGGTCGCCGTGCACCCGGGCCGGCGGCTCGGCGCCGCCGAACTCGCCGATCCGGGCGACGACCTGCTCCACCAGCGCGGCGTCCGCGCCACCGAGCGCGCCGCCGTCCACCGACAGCGCCAGGTACGGCAGCAGCCGACGCCGGGCGAACCAGTCCGGCCAGGGGCCCTCGTCGGGGGTGTTGTCCTGCGGCAGCGGGCCGATGAAGCCGGGCCAGTCGGCACCGAAGGCGGACGCCCCGGCCCGGTGCATCCCGGCCAGCTCCCGGCCGAACCGTTCGGCCGCCTCCGGGGACGGCTCGCCCGGCTCCACCCAGTCCAGCGCCAGCAGCTCGGGCAGGGCCACCACCACCTCGGGTACGGCCACCGTGCCCGTCGCGCGCAGCCAACGGAGCCCGGCCGCCTCGGTGGCGAAGAAGCCCTCGGGCACCGGTCGGTCGGCCCGCTCCGGCCAGCTCTTGGCGAAGACGGAGTGGCCGTCGTCCAGGGTGAGCCGGGAGGCGGCGCAGACGTCCCCGCCGGAGACCGGCGTCTCCCGGATCCGCTGGTGGGTCAGGAACGTCGGCAGGTGCTCCGGATGCGTCCGCAGGTACGCCAGGTCCATCAGCGCAAGGTAGCCGCTCCGTGCGACGAGGAGGGCCCGGCGCGACGTGCCGGATTGCGCCGACCTGCGGGAACACTCTCCGTGTCTGTGGACAACCCGTGTGTCGTCCACAGGGCCTGTCGGGCGCGCGCCCCGGGTCGCAGGCTGCCGGCATGACCGCGACCGACCGCCCCCGGCTCACCGTCCGCTCGCCCGCCGACCTGCTCGCCGCCGTGCCGTACCTGCTCGGCTTCCACCCCGCCGACAGCGTCGTCGTGGTGGCGATGCGCGCCCAGCGGGTCGTCTTCGCCGCCCGCGCCGACCTGCCCGACCGTGGCGCCGACCCCCGGCTGCCCGCCGACCACCTCGGCGCGTCCTCGGCCGGCAGGACGCCGACGCCGCCACCGTCATCGGATACGGCCCGGCCGACCGGGTCACCCCGACCGTCGACGCGGTACGCGCCGCACTGAGCACGGCCGGCCTGACCGTGCTCGACGTGATGCGGGTGACCGACGGCCGGTACTGGTCGTACCTGTGCACGGAGGCGGCCTGCTGCCCGCCCGACGGCACCCCGTACGACCCGGGCAGCCAGCGAGGTCAGCGCCGCCGCGGTCTACGCCGGTCAGGTGGCGCTGCCCGACCGGGCCGCCCTCACCGCGCAGGTGGCCGCCGCCGACGGGCAGGAC
>NZ_JAEVHN010000419.1:0-5549 GCF_016803375.1 Micromonospora sp. 4G55 | reverse complement strand
TGCTCGCCCGAGGCCGTGCGCGGGTCGCCGCACCCACCGCCCGGTTCGCCGGCTGGTTCCGGCCCGCCCGGCCGCAGCCGATGCCGTCGCCCCGCGCCGCCTGACCCAGCTTGGCCCTCACCTGGCCATGCACGACGCCGACATCGCCGCCACCACACCCGTCGCCCTGCACCACCCTGACCAGCGGGCACATCGACCCTGACCAGTGGCTGACCGTCCCACCCGACATTGCGCCAGCCGCGCATCCACGGCACCGGCCACGGGCAGCGCCGCCTTGGTCCTCCTCGACCGCGACCGCGCCCAACTCGCCGTGGTCGACCCCTTCACCGGCGAGAACGACGTGCAGGCATGGCAGGCCGACGCCGACGGTTGGCCGCCCGCCCCGCAGGACACCTGACCGGCCCCGTCGGGCTGACACGGCGGCACCCCTGCCTACTCGGCCCGCCGCACCCGCGGCGGCCGTCGGCGGGGCCGGGCAGACCAGAACCTCGACGCGAAGCCATGCCAGCCCCAGAGCAAGCCAATGCCCCCCTTCACCAGTGGGACCTCCGACCCCATGATCCGGCGCAACGGCGATCACGCCGCGCAGACGAGGCGGTCCGCCCGGTCAAGGGCATGTCGGGCCGGCGTAGCCGCAGATGGACGGGACCCCGGAGGGTGCTCGGGGGGTGAGCAAGGTCCCGTCCATCTGCGCAGGCCCCGCACCCGGCCTTACCACAACAGCCTCCGGCTAGGAGGATCCGTTACATCACAACCGGTCTCGCGCGCCATGTCGGCCGGGTCTTCGGGGTCGGTGGACTTCGGCTTCGCCGCCATCATGACCGATCGCCGAGGCCAGGACCGGATCCGTGGCTCACCAGCCCGCAGTGTTGCCCTGAGCCCAGGTCGCCCAGACCGCCGATCTCCCGGCAGCGCTACTACGACAGGGCCTGCCAGCATGCTGGCAGGGGGCCGCTCGGCGTTACTCGGTAGCCCAGCAGGCACGAGGGTCGACCCAGCCCTTGTCCGGGAACCACGCGAGGCACCGGCCTGTGGGGTAGGCGTACACCCACAGGTGTGTGATCTCCCCAGGCAGCTCCGGTGGGCGCTCCGGGAGGCCGTTGTAGTCCTCGCTCAACGCGTGGTAGGCCAGCCACGGAGTGCTGAAGGACATTCCGACGAACACGTGGCGCTCATCGGCGTTCGTCGCCCGGAGTTTGCGCCGCACGTCAGCGCGATTCTCGTCGTGCAGATAATCTCTGAGCCAGCCGTGGAACGCGGTCCAGTCCTGTTCGGCGGCGCCCCCGGTCCCTTGGCCGAAGAGCAACACGCGGCCCTCTTCACCGTCCCTTGCGGGGCGAGATGCCAGCTGCACGATGCCCAGAGCTGCCAGATCTCGTACCTGGCGGGATTGGTGTTTCTCGAGCTGCTGCTGACCGGTCACATACTCGAACAGCGCCTCCGCCTGCTGGAGAAGGCGCAGCTTGGCGGGAAGGTCGCGAATCAGACGTTGTATTCGGGCTCGTGGGGAGACAGTGACGAACCAGACCCTTCCCAGATCCGGCACCGGGACTGCCCGCTGGCCCCGGACAAAGCTGGCCATGGCCGAGTATCCCGGATCGATGTCCATGACCACCTCGACGTAACCGGGAGGCCTGCCCCGGTAGTCGATGCGGATGTCCACCATGCCACGGTCGCTGTTGTCGTCTTGCACCACGACCCGCTCACCGGTCAGCCGGGCGACGACGCGAGCGGCAGTCAGTTCGAAATCGCCGATGTGGCTCTCGGCCACGCGCTTCCGCATCGCCTCACTGCGGAGATCGATGGGGTCGCCCGGCCGGAAGTCGTTCACGACGCGGCAGGATACGCCTTCGCCTGACGGGGCAGCACGTGCACCAGCCGGCGCGCCGCCTTCGCCGCATTGGCGGGCGTGCAGCAGCGGGTGACCAGAGGCCGGCTCTCACGCCGACATCGAGGCCCGTCGTCTGAGGCGTGGTCGAGGGCGGCGTGGCGACGGCCGGCGCCCAGGAGGCCGTTGGTGTATTGAACCCGGTGCCCCACACGTCGGCCGCCAGCCGATACGGATCCTTCGTGACCACGTCGAGGGACCCGTCGCCGTACTGCTTGAAGATCCGCACCGCCAGCGATGTTGACACCCCGATGCCATGCCCCGTCCGGTCCATCCGCGTCAGCGAGAGAAAGAAGCCGCGCCTTTTCGTCGTATCGGACACCGGCTTCCGGTACCAGCCGAGGCCGGGCTCGTCCATCCCGCCACCCGGGGAGCAGCGACCACCCGCGTGCCGGAGCGGCATCGTCCATCCCGGACGCGCAAGTTCGAAATGTTAGCGGCGGAGGCCGTCGGCGAGATGACCGTTGACGTGCGACCCGTCGCTCGTCGCCGCAGGTGGCCAGTAGCGGCGGACGGTGCGTTCCGACTTGCCGATTCGCGCGGCGATCTCTGCCGGATGCAGGTTCGGTTCGCGGCGGTGCCAGTAGGCGACCGCGGCGGCGGTGTCTGCGGGCACCTCGTCTGCCGACGCCTCACCCCTGGCATCCCAAGATTCTCCGCGATTGTCGCCGTCCTTGTCGGCGGGTGGTGTCTGCGGGGGCTTCGCTAGCCGCGTCTCTGGCGTGTCCTGCGGGCCGCGGCCGTCTGCGAGGGTGCGCGGCGCCGGCTCGCGCACCATGTCGGGGGCGGGCGTTGCGCTGCCCAGAACGTCCCGGTCGAGAGAATCGGGCCGGCGGTTCTCGTCTTCGTGCGGGGACGGATGCGGCGGCTGGACGACGGCGGAGCCGTCCGAGGTGGGCGTCGAGACCGGATCGACGGAGCGCGTGGAGGCGGGGAGTGCGGCGGTGTAGTCAGGGTGCCGGTCGCCTGCGTCTGCGGCGCGATTGGCGGCTGCGGCGTGGTCGGGGGCTGCGGCGACTGGGGGAGGGTCGGTCGGGGTTGTCGGCGCGGGTGGTGTGGGGGCGGAGGCGCGGATCGTGGCGGTGATCTCGACGAGGCTGACGCTGGCGACGATGACGAGCCGTCGACGGAGATGGGGAGCAGGTAGGCGGCACCGGCTTCGGTCTCGCCGTAGCGGGCGGCGACGCCGACCAGATGGCTGTAGGAGACCCATGTCGCGATGGCGGCGATGACGGCGGTCGCGGCGATGCGGATCACGCCGAGGGAGCGGCGATGGTGGGGGACGCGGGAGATCAGCTCGACGGTGAGAAGCAGTGCCAGGGGCGGCCACGCGGCGATGACCTGGCTGATCGGATTCGGCCGGGCGTGCAGGACGTTGGCGGCTACCGAGGCGGCGACGCCGAGGGTGAGCGCGGCGCGCACCGCCCACCGCAGCCGCCGCAGGTGCACGGCCGCGTCATCAGCCAGCGCCGCGCTGGGGGAGGGAGCTGAGTTGCTGGTGGTGTTGGGCGTCGCGCTCACGTGGGGACTCCGTCCGCGTTGGGCTGGCGGCGTGTGCCGGAGGCGCGGCCGTGGCGGCGCAGGTCGGCGATGAGCCGGTCGGCGAGGGTGAGGGTGTCGTCGGTGGGCTCGGCGTCGATTTCGGAGAGTCGGCGGGTCAGTGTTCTGCGCAGCGCGCGGACGCCGTCGACGTCGCCGAGCTGCGCGCGTGCCCGCATCGCCGTCTGGTACAGCTCTTCGACGTAGGGGTGGTGGGTGAGCGCGGCGTCGAGGACGTTCCGCTGCTCCGACGGGTGGCCGTCGAGTTCCTCGATGAGGGCGAGGGTGGCGGCGAGGGCTTCCTGGCGCACGGCTTCGCGGTAGGGCTCGAGCCATTCCCAGGCGCAGCCCTCGGCGAGCGGCTGCCGGTAGGCGTCGACGGCGCGGCGCAGGGCAGCGACCCGCTCGTGGGTGCTGGTGGCGGCGTCGGCGGCGCGGATCGCGGCGCGCATCCGCCACAGGTCGACGTCGAGGCGGTCGGGGTTGAGCTCGTAGCGGTGGTCGGGGTGGGTGAGGTAGGTGCCGTTGCCGCCGTTGTGGCGCAGCACTGCGCGCAGGTCGGAGACGTAGGTGTGCAGGCGGTGCACGGCCTTGCTGGAGGGCGCGTCGGGCAGCAGGTCGTCCAGGATCGCCTCGGCGGGGGCGCTGCCGTCGCGGGCGGCCAGGTACACCAGTAGTTCCAGGGACTTCGCCCGCAGGCCGCGCTGCTGGTCACCGTCGACGATGCCCGGCGCACCGAGCACCCTCACCCCGACCCTCGCACGCGTGTCTGCCGCCGGCCCGGCTTCGACCGGCCCCGAGGAAACAGGGGCCGGGTCGCTCTCGACGGTGGTCGGCTCGTCGGAGCCGGCGGCGGGTGCGTGCCGATCGTTGTCTCGCGCGCCCGCGCCGTGGGCGCCGATGGGGGACAGGCCACTACCGGACCCAGCGGCGGCGGACGTCACGGACGGTGGGTGGGGTGCGTCGGGTTCCGGCATGACGGTGTCGCCGAGGCAGGTCGGGGCGGGCGTGGGGTGGGGCGCTTCGCCGGTGTGGGCTTCGGCCAGCGTGGCGAGCAGGTCGAGGGTTTCGGTGGGGGTGACGACGGTGAACCGGCCGGCATCGGCGAGGTGGGCGCCAGGACGTCGGGTGTCATCGTCGGCCGGTGTGGTGGCGCCGTCGTCGGCGACGTCGATGGTGTTGCCGTCGGGCCACGCGCAGAGCAGCACGCCGTGGATGTCCAGGCGTTGGCCCTGGGTGAGCAGCGCGGCAGCGCGGGCGCGTTCTCCTCGCCTGGCGGTGTCGGCGATGAGCGTGATCGGTGGGAGGGGCTCTTCGTACGGGTCGGCGGCGCGCAGGTCGCGGACGGTGTCGACCTCGTGGTGGCAGAGCAGGCGGGCGCGGTGCAGCGCCTGCGCTTCGAGGAGGTCGAGGGCGTCGTCGAGGTTGGCGGTGATCGTGAGCCGAGGTGTGTGGGGCAGGGTGTCCGCGGCGGTGTCGAGCAGCGTCGCCGCGGTTGCCGACGGCATCACCACCCGGGCACAGGCGTCGGGATGCTCACCGGCGGCGGCCAGGGCGGCGGTGAGGAATCCGCGGGCGGCGGCGTGAGCGCCGGGTCCGGTCAGTCCGAGCCCGGCGGGCGGCCACACCGCCGACACAGGGTGCGCCAGGGACGGCGCCAGCGGCGCCGGATATCCGCCGGACGTGGCTGCGTGCGCGTCGCCGGATTCGCTGTCCGGGATCTCGGCGGGATTGTGGGTGGGGTCGCCGGGATGGGCGTCGCCAGCACGGTGGGCAGGGGCCTCGCGCGGGGGCGTGTCCGGGTGCGCGGCGTAGGTGTGGCGCAGGGCGCGGCGGATCTGGCCGATCACCCGGGGCATGGGCGCGAGGGTGGCGTCGCTGCCGCGCGGCGGGGTGGAGGGGTTGCGGGGAACGTGGCGGCGCTGGCGGTGCGCCCAGACCAGGGCGACAGCGGCGGCGAGGGCCAGGGCAAGACCCAGGTCGATCCAGCTGCCGCCGGGCAGGGACACCCCGCGGACTGTCCGCTGCGCGTCGGACCGATTGTCGACGGTCGGCCGGTCACTGCCCGCGTCGCGGGTGTTCGTGGGAGCGGGCGCGTCGGCGCCGCTGGTGGCGGGCGTGG
>NZ_JAEVHN010000418.1:0-5556 GCF_016803375.1 Micromonospora sp. 4G55 | reverse complement strand
CGCACCGCCGCCGCCGCGCCCGAGGCCTCCGTCGACGCGCGCCCGCCCTGCCGCACCGCGGCCGGGGACACCGCCCCCCGCTCCGACGGCACCGACTCCGACTCCGACTCCGACTCCGACTCCGACTCCGACGCCGACGCCGACCCGGCTGGCGGGCGGCCCGGCGACAGGGTCCGCTCGGAGTCGCTGTGACCGGCCCGGAGGGCGTGGACGGCCTGCGCGAGGCCGCCCAGCCCGGGGCCGGCGAGTTCACCGCCACGGTGATCGTGGACGCCCCCGCCCCCCGGGTCTTCGCCGCGCTCACCGACTGGGAGCGGCAGTCCGAGTGGATTCCGTTCACCAGGGTCCGCGTCGTCGAGGGCGACGGCGGGGAGGGCACCCTGGTCGAGGCGGTCACCGCGCTCGGGCCGGCGGTGCTGCGCGACGAGATGCGGGTGGTCCGGGTCGACGCGCCGTACGAGGTCGGCGTCGTGCACTGCGGCAAGCTGCTCCGCGGTCCCGGCGTGCTGCGCTGCACCCCGCTGGCCCGGGACCGCACCCAGGTGGTCTGGCACGAGTGGTTCCACCTGCCCGGCGGGCCGGCCGGCCGGGTGGCGTGGCCGCTGCTCTGGCCGGGTTCCAAGGCGAGCCTCACCCTGGCGTTGAAGCGCTTCGCCCGGCTGGTCGAGCAGGGCCGGCTGCCCTGACCCCACCCGACGCTGTCGGGGCCCTGCCCTAGCGTGTACGCCGTGACTGACCTGGTGACCGGCCCCGACGGCCTGACCCGCTGCGCCTGGGGGTCGAGCACCCCGGACTACGCCGTCTACCACGACACCGAGTGGGGTCGGCCGCTGCGCGGCGACGACGCCCTCTACGAGCGGCTGACGCTGGAGGCGTTCCAGTCCGGCCTGTCCTGGCTGACCATCCTGCGCAAGCGGCCGGCGTTCCGGCTGGCCTTCGACGAGTTCCGGATCGAGCGGGTCGCCGGTTACGGCGAGGCCGACGTGGCCCGGCTGCTCGCCGACGCGGGGATCGTCCGCAACCGCGCCAAGATCGAGGCGGCGATCGCCAACGCGCGGGCCGCGCTGGAGCTGCCGGACGGGCTCTCCGCGCTGCTCTGGTCGTACGCGCCGCCGCCCCGGGCCGCCCGGCCGGAGTCGTTCGCCGAGGTGCCCGCCCTGACGCCGGAGTCCACCGCGATGGCCAAGGCCCTCAAGAAGAGCGGCTTCCGCTTCGTCGGCCCCACCACCGCGTACGCGCTGATGCAGGCCACCGGCATGGTCGACGACCACCTGGCCGGCTGCCACGTGGCCGCCGCCGAGGCGGCCCGTGATGAGATGGGGGCATGACCGCGACCGACCACCGCACCAGCGGGACGACCGACGTCGACGGGCCGGCTGAGGGCGCCTGGGCGGTGCTCCTGCCGGCCGGCCGGTACGACGCCGAACGCCTCGTCCACCACGACACCCTGGAGCTGCCGGCCCCGGTCGGGGAGTCCCGGCCGCGCCCCGGTGACCCGGTGGCGGTGCTGGCGCCGGAGCCGCCCCGGCTGGTGGCCCTGGGGCGGGTCGCCCGCGCGGGCGCGGACTCGCTGGCGGTGACGTACACCCGGCGGCCTTCGACGAGCCGGCCCCGGCCGACCAGGTGCCGCTCGCCGGGCCGGTCACCCCGCTGGACGCCGGGGTCTACCGCGAGCTGGCCGACCGGCTCGGCCCGCCGCCGCTGCGCCGCACCTGGCTGGTCAGCCTGGACCTCCCGATCGAGGCGGACTCCCGGGCCGAGGCGGTCCGGCTCTTCTGGTCGTACGTGCAGGAGCTGGGCCCGGCCGAGCTGCCCGCGTTCGTCTCGCCGTCCGGCGACGAGCTGGCCATGCAGGCGTTCGTGCTGGGCGCCGAGGCGAACCAGGACCCGGAGGAGGACGACTGACCCGGTCCGGGTGAGCGCCGAGCCGGCCCGGCGGACCGGGCCGGCGACAGCGACGTCAGTGGCCCTCGAAGACCGGCTTGCGCTTCTCCACGAACGCCATCGTGGCGGCCTTGTGGTCGGCGGTGGCGCCGCAGATCGCCTGGGCCTGCGCCTCGGCGGCGAGGGCGTCGGCGAGGGTGCCCGCGTCGGCGATGGAGAGCTGGCGCTTGATCGCCGCGTACGCGACGGTCGGGCCGGCGGCGAGCCGGGCGGCCAGCTCCTGCGCGGTCGGCAGCACCAGCTCGTCGTCCTCGACCAGCTTGTTCAGCAGGCCCAGCCGGCACGCCTCCTCGGCGCCGACCGGCTCGGCGAGCATCAGCAGCTCGACGGCCTTGGCGTGGCCGACCAGCCGGGGCAGCGTCCACGAGGCCCCGGTGTCGGCGGCCAGCCCCACCCCGGCGAACGCCATCAGGAACTTCGTCTTCGGGCCGCCGACCCGGAAGTCGGCGAGGAAGGCCAGCGAGGCGCCCGCCCCGGCCGCCATCCCGCGCACCGCGGCCACCACCGGCTTGGGCAGGTTGGCCAGCCGGGCGGCGATCGGGTTGTAGTGCGCCCGCACGGTGTCCAGCGGGTTGGTGGTGGTCGACTGGAGGGTCTGCACGTGCTCGCGCAGGTCCTGGCCGGCGCTGAACTGCCCGCCCGCGCCGGCCAGCACCACGGCCCGGCAGGAACGGTCGGCCTCCAGCTCGGCCAGGGTGTCCCGGAGCGCCTCCTTGAGCGCCACGTCGAGCGAGTTCATCGCCGTGGGGCGGTTCAGCGTCAGGGTGACCACGGCGTCGGTGCGGTCGACGAGCAGCGGCTCGGTCACGTTTCTAACGACCCTTCTGTCGGGCGATGCGGTTGCTGGCGTCGAGGCAGTGCTCGACGTACCGGTCGGCGGCCGGCCGCAGCCGGGCCGCGTGCCGGTCGAAGAAGCTGGCCGCGGCGGTGCCGGGCCAGCGCTCCGGAAGCAGCGCCGGGGGCAGCTGCGGGTCCCGGAACAGGAAGGTACGCCACGCGTGCACCAGCCGGAACCGGGCCGCGTACGCCTCCTCGTCGCCGCTGCGCACGGTCACCCCGGACAGCAGCGGCCGTTGCTCGGAGACGAACCGCTCGTACGCGTGCCCGATCTCGGTGAGGTCCCAGGCCCGGCGGACCACCCCCATCGCGCCCGGCGTGCCGGCGGCGTGCGCGGCGGTGAACCGCTCGTAGCGCACGCCGGCCTCCTCCAGGAGCAGGTCCACGTCCTCGCTCGCCCGGGTGGCCACCCAGGTGTGCTCGTCGAGGGTGCCGTAGCCCAGGAAGGCCAGGTTGGCGGCGAGGCGCTGCCGGTCCCGCCGGGCGGTCGGGGTCTGGAGCACCAGGAGGTCGAACCGGCCGTCCCAGGTGACCCGGCCGGTGCGGTAGATCCGGGCGCCCGCCTCGTCGAGTCGCCGGGCGGCCTTCGGTGTGATCGAATATCCCGGCCCGGTGGCCAGCCGGAGCGGATCCAGCCAGCCCTGGCGGACCATCCGGGAGACCGCGGTGCGCACGGCCGGAGGAGCGATCCCGAGCGGCGCCAGCAGCTTCACCAGGGCGGCGACCGGTGCACGGCCACCCCTGGGTCGGAGGTAGTCGCCGTACAGGTCGAAGAGTGCCGACCGTGCCTGCATGACCGCACATTGTGACAGGCCTTCTCAAGATAAGCTAGATGCTGTTACATCAATGCTGCTTCGGTTTGGGTCCGGCGGTGTTCATCAGGGAAAATCGTTGCTCGACACCTCCGCGTACGTTGCGGGTGGTCGTGACGAAGTGGCTGTGGGGCAACCCACCGACCCTGATACAGGTCTGAGGGGAGACAACATGGCGGCGATGAAGCCGCGGACGGGCGACGGTCCGCTGGAAGTCACCAAGGAGGGCCGGGGCATCGTCATGCGGGTCCCGCTGGAGGGCGGTGGCCGGCTCGTCGTCGAGATGACTCCCGACGAGGCCAATGCACTGGGTGACGCCCTGAAGGCGGCCGCCGGCTGATCGACCGACAGGCCGCGCGGCGACGCGCGGGCGGTTCGTCGTATCCCTGAGCACCGGCCACGGCCGGTGGCTCAGGGTCTTCACCTGTGTACGCGGGTGGCCAGGCCCCGCACCACGATCCATTCTCGGAGGTACGGTCCAGCGTGCTCGCCATCCGCCTGTCAGCCGGTCCGGACCGGCTCGACACCCTCGTCCTGCCCGTCCGCGCTGCGGCCGACACCGACGGGGGCGACACCCCGGTGACGCTGGCCCCGACCGGGCCGGCCCTGCCCGACGAGGTGCTGGCGGAGGCGACCGCCCTGCTGCCGGCCACCCGGTTGACCGGCCGGCCGGCGAGACGTACGCGCACCTGCGCCCGGCCCGCACCCCGGCCCGACTGCTGCTGCTCGGCATCGGCGACGGCGCCGACCGGGCCTGGCGAGCCGCCGGGGCGGCATTGAGCCGCGCCGGCAAGGATGAGACGCACATCACGTTTTCGGTGCCGACCGGCACCGGCGCGGAGGCGGTCCGCGCCCTCGTCGAGGGGCTGCTGCTCGCCTCCTACCGGTTCCGGCTGACCGAGGCCGGCGAGTCGCCCGCGCTGACCGGGGTGGACCTGCTGGTCGACGACCCGGACGCGTACCGCGACGCGGTCGAGGTGGCCGAGACCACCGCCCGGATGACCCGGCTCGCCCGGGACCTCACCAACACCCCGTCCTCGGTGAAGAACCCGCAGTGGTTCGTCGCGCAGGTCGAGGCCGCCGTGGCCGGCCAGCCCGACCTGCACCTGCGGGTACGCGGGCCCGAGGAGCTGGCGGCCGAGGGCTTCGGCGGCATCCTCGCCGTCGGCGGCGGCTCGGCGAGCACCCCCCGCCTGGTGGAGCTGGACTGGCGGCCCGCCGACGCCCGCACCCACGTGGTGCTGGTCGGCAAGGGCATCACCTTCGACACCGGCGGCATCTCCATCAAGCCGGTGCCGGCGATGAAGCTGATGCGCAAGGACATGGCCGGCGCGGCCGCGGTGATCGCGGCGACGCTGGGCGCGGCCGCGCTGCGGCTGCCGGTGCGGATCACCACGCTCGCCCCGCTGGCCGAGAACATGGTCAGCGGGTCGGCGTTCCGTCCCGGCGACATCGTCCGCCACTACGGCGGCCTGACCAGCGAGACCACCAACTCCGACGCCGAGGGCCGGCTGGTCCTCGCCGACGCGCTGGCGTACGCGGTCCGGGAGCTCCAGCCGGACCTGCTGATCGACCTGGCCACCCTGACCGGCGCCAACGCGGTCGCGCTCGGCAAGCGCACCGGCGCTCTCTACAGCGAGAACGACCAGCTCGCCGCCGACCTGCTGGCCGCCGTCGACGCCGCCGGCGAGGCCGCCTGGCGGATGCCGCTGGCCGCCGACTACGTCGAGCACCTCGGCAGTGACCTGGCGGACCTGCACAGCTCGCCCGCCGTCGGCGCCGGCTCGGTGACCGCCGCGCTCTACCTGCGCGAGTTCACCGGCGACCTGCGCGACCGGTGGCTGCACATCGACATGTCCGCGCCGTCCTGGGCCGACGGCGACGACGCCGAACTGACCCGGGGCGCGACCGGCTGGGGCGTGCGCGGGCTGCTGCGCTGGCTGGCGACGCTGGACTGAGCCGG
>NZ_JAEVHN010000417.1:0-5567 GCF_016803375.1 Micromonospora sp. 4G55 | reverse complement strand
CGCGCACACCCCGGTCCGGCCCGGGCGCAGCGACCTGGGCGCGCTGGTCGACCTGCTCAACCGCCCGCCACGACGGCGGGGCCTGGCGGTGGTGATCTCGGACTTCCTCGCGCCGCCGCAGCAGTGGGGCCGGCCGCTGCGTAAGCTGCGGGTCCGGCACGACGTGCTGGCGATCGAGGTGGTCGACCCGCGCGAGTTGGAGCTGCCGGACGTGGGGGTGCTGCCGGTGGTCGACCCGGAGACCGGGGAGCTGCACGAGGTGCAGACCGCCGATCCCCGGCTGCGCCAGCGGTACGCCGAGGCGGCGGCCGCCCAGCGCGAGGCGATCGCCACCGAGCTGCGCGCCGCCGGCGCCGGGCACCTGCGCCTGCGTACCGATCGAGACTGGCTGCTGGACATGGTGCGATTCGTGGCCGCGCAGCGGCACGCCCGCACCCGGGGGACGACGCGATGATCCGTTTTCTGCAACCGTGGTGGCTGCTGGCCCTGCTGCCGGTGCTGGCCCTCGCCGCGCTCTACGTCTGGCGGCAGCGCCACCGCCGGGCGTACGCGATGCGGTTCACCAACGTGGACCTGTTGCGGACCCTGGCGCCGAAGGGCCTGGGCTGGCGGCGGCACGCCGCGGCCACCGCGTTCCTGCTCGCCCTGGTGGCGCTCGCCGCGGGGATGGCGCGCCCGGCGATGGACACCAAGGAGCCCCTGGAGCGGGCCACCGTCATGCTGGCGATCGACGTCTCACTGTCCATGCAGGCCGACGACGTGGCGCCGAACCGGTTGGAGGCCGCGCAGGAGGCGGCGAAGCAGTTCGTCGGGGAGCTGCCGGAGAGTTACAACCTCGGGCTGGTCTCCTTCGCCAAGTCGGCGAACGTGCTGGTCGCCCCCACCAAGGACCGGGAGGCGGTGACGGCGGCGATCGACGGGCTGACCCTGGCCGAGGCGACCGCCACCGGCGAGGCGGTCTTCACCTGCCTGGAGGCGATCCGCTCGGTCCCGGCCGACGGCGCGGCCGGCATTCCGCCGGCCCGGATCGTGCTGCTCTCCGACGGGTTCCGCACGTCGGGCCGGTCGGTGGAGGAGGCCGCCGCGGCGGCCCAGGCGGCCAACGTGCCGGTCTCGACCATCGCCTTCGGCACCGACTCCGGGCAGGTCGACATCAACGGCCAGCCGCAGCGGGTGCCGGTGGACCGGCTGGCGCTGGCGCAGCTGGCCGAGACCACCGAGGGCTACTTCTACGAGGCGGCCTCGGTCTCCGAGCTGAAGCAGGTCTACCAGGACATGGGCAGCTCGATCGGGTTCCGCACCGAGCCGCGCGAGATCACCCAGTGGTACGCGGGGGTGGCCCTGCTGCTCGCGCTCTGCGCCGGCGGGCTGAGCCTGCTCTGGTCGTCCCGGATGCTCTGAGACCCGTCCTTGGTGCGAGCGGGCGGGACGTGGCCGTACGGCCGGCGGTGGTCAGTGACCGCCGCCGGCCAGGACGAAGACGACGGCCACCCAGACGGCGGCGAGGGTGAAGCCCAGCGGGGCGACGTAACGGCTCATGGACGGCTCCGGGTGGCGGCTGGACGGTCCGCGCGTGCGGGGGCGGACCGCAGGGGTTGAGCAGGACGCGCACACGAAGTCGTGACCGGGCGGCTCCACCGTGGGCCGTCCCGGGAGCGGGACGGCGCGGGCCGGCCACCCCGGCGGTGGCCGGAGCGGGCGGTGCGGGGAGCGGGAGCTGGGTCAGCTCACCAACTGAGTCGTGGCTCAGCGGGGCTGACGGAGGGCCCGGCCACGACTGGGAGGATCGCTATCTCGCACAGCGATCACCTCCTGCGGTCGGCGGGGCCCGGAACGCGGGCCGGACGCCGACCCGCAAACGCCGATCATCGTACAACGGGGACGCTGCCGCCGCGCACCCGGCCGAGCGTCTGGACCGACCCGGCCGAAGGGTCGGCGAGGAGGGGCCGTGCAGGGCGTCCGGACCCCACGGGCAGGGTCCCGAGCGGTCCGGGCGTTAGCGCTTACCTGTCGGTAACGCCTAGGCTCCGACCCGACGCAGAGATCAGCTGAGCAGAGGGGGACCCGTGGCCCGTACCGTGCTGGTGACCGGCGGCAACCGGGGGATCGGCCTGGCCATCGCGCAGGCCTTCGCCAAGCAGGGCGACCGGGTGGCGGTGACCCACCGCAGCGGCGACGCGCCGGCCGGGCTCTTCGGCGTCCGGTGTGACGTCACCGACGCCGCGTCGGTGGACGCGGCCTTCACCGCCGTCGAGGCGGAGCTGGGGCCGGTCGAGGTGCTGGTCGCCAACGCCGGCATCACCGACGACACGCTGCTGATGCGGATGTCCGAGGAGCAGTTCACCGGCGTGCTGGACACCAACCTCACCGGCACCTTCCGCTGCGCCAAGCGGGCGTCGACGAAGATGCTCCGGGCGAAGTGGGGCCGGATGATCTTCATCTCGTCGGTGGTCGGCCTCTACGGCGGCGTCGGCCAGGTCAACTACGCGGCCAGCAAGGCCGGCCTGGTGGGCGTGGCCCGCTCGATCACCCGCGAGCTCGGCAGCCGCAACATCACCGCCAACGTGGTCGCCCCCGGCTTCATCGACACCGACATGACCGCCAAGCTGCCCGACGAGCGTCGTGCCGAGTACCGCAAGGCCATCCCGGCCGGCCGGTTCGCCGAGCCGGACGAGGTCGCGGGCGTGGTCACCTGGCTGGCCTCGGACGCCGCCGGCTACATCTCCGGCGCCGTCATCCCGGTCGACGGTGGCCTGGGCATGGGCCACTGACGACCGCCCCACCCGAGAAAACGTACGGAGGAACCCCCGAATGTCCGGACTGCTCGCCGGTAAGCGGCTGCTGGTCACCGGCGTCATCACCGACGCCTCGATCGCCTTCTCGGTGGCGAAGCTCGCCCAGGAGAACGGCGCGCAGGTCGTGCTCACCGGCTACGGCCGGCTCTCCCTGGTCGAGCGGATCGCCAAGCGGCTGCCCGAGCCGACCCCGGTGATCGAGCTGGACGTGACGAACCCGGAGCACCTGGCCGGCCTGGCCGACAAGGTGCGCGAGCACGTCGACGGCCTGGACGGGGTGGTGCACTCGATCGGGTTCGCCCCGCAGAGCTGCCTCGGCGGCGGCTTCCTCGACGCCCCCTGGGAGGACGTGGCCACCGCGCTCCAGGTCTCCACGTACTCGTACAAGTCGCTGGCCATGGCGGCGCTGCCGCTGATGTCGTCCGGTGGCGCCGTGGTGGGGCTCACCTTCGACGCCACCAAGGCGTGGCCGGTCTACGACTGGATGGGCGTGGCCAAGGCCGGCCTGGAGTCCGCCTCCCGCTACCTCGCCCTGCACCTGGGCAAGCAGGGCATCCGCAGCAACCTGGTCGCCGCCGGTCCGCTGCGCACCATCGCCGCCAAGTCGATCCCCGGCTTCGACCAGTTCGAGGACGCCTGGACCGAGCGCGCCCCGCTCGGCTGGAGCCTCACCGACCAGGAGCCGGCCGCCCGGGCCTGCCTGGCGCTGCTGTCCGACTGGTTCCCCGCCACCACCGGCGAGATCGTCCACGTCGACGGCGGCTACCACGCGATCGGCGCCTGAGCCACCGGCGCAAGCCGGTGCCCACGGGGTGGCCGCCGGGCCGGCACGGCCGTCGGGGGAGAATGGGACCATGGCGTACGACGCATTGGTGCTGGTCTCCTTCGGCGGCCCGGAGCGCCCCGAGGACGTGCTGCCGTTCCTGCAGAACGTGACCCGGGGCCGGGGCGTGCCGCCGGAGCGGCTCGAAGAGGTCGCCGAGCACTACCTGCACTTCGGCGGGGTCTCCCCGATCAACCAGCAGTGCCGGGAGCTGCTCGCCGCGATCCGGTCGGACTTCGCCGCGAACGGCGTCGACCTGCCGGTCTACTGGGGCAACCGCAACTGGGACCCGATGCTCGCCGACACGGTGGCGCGGATGCGCGACGACGGGGTCACCCGGGCGCTGGCCTTCGTCACCAGCGCGTACGGCGGCTACTCGTCCTGCCGGCAGTACCAGGAGGACATCGCCGCGGCGCGGGCCGCCGTCGGCGCGGACGCCCCGGTGATCGAGAAGCTGCGCCAGTTCTGGGACCACCCCGGCTTCGTCGAGCCGCACGTCGACGCAGTGCGGGCGGCGCTGGCCCAGCTCGACCCGGCGAAGCGGGACACCACCCGGGTGGTCTTCACCGCGCACTCCATCCCCGTCTCGGCGGCGGCCACCGCGGCCCGCACGGCGGCCGGTACACCGCGCAGCTGGCGGAGGTCGCCCGGCTGGTGCACGCCGCCGCCGCGCCCGACCTGCCGTACGACCTGGTCTGGCAGAGCCGGTCCGGCCCGCCGCAGGTGCCGTGGCTGGAGCCGGACATCAACGACCACCTGACCGCGCTCGCCGAGTCCGGGGTGACCAGCGTGGTGGTCAGCCCGATCGGCTTCGTCTCCGACCACCTCGAGGTGGTCTGGGACCTGGACACCGAGGCGCTGGAGACGGCCAAGCGGCTCGGCCTGGACTTCGTCCGGGCAGGCACCCCGGGCACCGACCCGCGCTTCGTGGCGATGGTCCGCGAACTGGTGGCCGAGCGCACCACGCCCGACGGGGAGCGGCTGCGCCGCCGCCTCGGTGAGCTGGCGATGTGGGACACCTGTCCCACGCCGTGCTGCGTGCCGGCCGCCCGCCGCCCCTGACACCACCCACCACGACACCCCCTGGGACGAGACGATGCAGGACCGCAAGCCGGTGCAGAGCTGGCTCACCGACATGGACGGCGTGCTGGTGCACGAGGGCCAGCCCGTGCCCGGCGCCCCCGAGTTCGTCAAGCGGCTGCGCGCCTCCGGCAAGCCGTTCCTGGTGCTGACCAACAACTCCATCTACACCCCGCGGGACCTCCAGGCCCGGCTGGTCCGGATGGGGCTCGACGTGCCGGAGGAGGCGATCTGGTCGTCGGCGCTGGCCACCGCCCAGTTCCTCGCCGACCAGCGGCCGGGCGGCACCGCGTACGTGATCGGTGAGGCCGGGCTGACCACGGCGCTGCACGCGGTCGGCTACGTGCTGACCGACTTCGCCCCGGACTACGTGGTGCTGGGGGAGACCCGCACCTACAGCTTCGAGGCGATCACCAAGGCGGTCCGGCTGATCAACGACGGGGCTCGGTTCATCTGCACCAACCCGGACGTCACCGGCCCGTCGGTGGAGGGCGCACTGCCCGCCGCCGGCTCGGTGGCCGCGATGATCTCGAAGGCGACCGGGGTGGAGCCGTACTTCGTCGGCAAGCCCAACCCGATGATGATGCGCTCGGCGCTCAACACCATCAACGCGCACTCGGAGACCACCGCGATGATCGGCGACCGGATGGACACCGACATCCTCTGCGGCCTGGAGGCCGGGCTGGAGACCATCCTGGTGCTCACCGGGATCAGCAGCCGGGTCGAGGCCGAGCGCTACCCGTACCGGCCGTCGCGGATCGTCGACTCCGTCGCCGACCTCATCGACGAGGTCTGACCGGCCGGCGTCGTGGGCCGGCCGCACGCCGGCCGGGCGTCCGTCGCCCGGGCCGGCCGGCCCGGTACGCCCT
>NZ_JAEVHN010000416.1:0-5567 GCF_016803375.1 Micromonospora sp. 4G55 | reverse complement strand
GTGGGTGGGCGGGCGCCGAGGAAGAAGATGCCGGGAAGGCCCTGGGTCTCGAAGCCGTCGCTGGGGTTGCGGCGCAGGGTCGAGCGCTCGATCTTCATGGTGCCGGTGCGGTTGTTGCTGACGAAGAAGATCGCGCCGCCGCCCTCGTTGGCGTGGTTGTTCTCGATGACGGTGCCGGCGATCCGCACGGTGAACTCGTTGCCGTCGCAGTAGATCGCGCCGCCGCTGCCACCGCCGGGGGTGCCCGCCTTGGCCGGGTTGGCGCCGCTGCCGACCGCCTTGTTGCCGGTGAAGACGCTGTTCAGCACCGTCCAGGAGACGCCGATGCTGCTCAGCGCCGCCCCGTTGGCGCAGACCCCACCGGTGAAGGTGCTGTTCACCACGTACACCGGCTTGTTGTCGTACTGGCTGAGCACCCGCAGCGCCGCGCCGCCCAGGTCGGGGCCGGTCCGGTCGCACCGGTTGCCGGTGAAACGGGTGTTGACCACCTTGACCCGGCCGCCGCGTACGAAGATCGCGCCGCCCCCGCCGCCCTCGGTCCGCTCGCCGGTGGAGTTGCCGTCGGCGAAGGTCAGGTTCTGCACGGTGAGCTGCGGATGGTCCTGGTCCTGGCAGTGCGAGGTGGTGAAGCCCTGCGCAGCGTCGCAGGTGTTCATGTAGAGGATGCGCCGCTCGCCGCCCCCGGAGAGGGTGACCTTTCCGCCGCCGTCCAGCACGATCCGCGCCCCGACCTTGTTACGGACCTTCGCGGTAGCCTTCATCCGGATCGTCACCGGGTCGGGGCCGCAGTCGAAGGTGATGATCCCGCCCGCCGCGACCGCCCGCACCACCGCGTCCGAGGTGCAGCTCGCCGGGGTACCCGTGCCCACTGTCCTGGCCGGACGGGAGGTGTCCACCGCCCGCGCCTCGGCCGGGACCGTGGCGCCGCCGTTCGGGTTGCCCGCCCGCAGTGGTGAGCTAGCGGTCTTCGACGGCTTCGGGGACGCGCTCTTTCCCGGCCCGCCCAGGCCGCTGCGGGCCGCCGGTCCGCCCGGCGGGCTCGCCGTCGGGGCGGTCGCCTCCACGGTGGACGGCGCGACCGAGGCCGCGCCGTCCCCGCTTCCGCCGCAGGCGGGCAGGGTGGCGGTGGCGACACCGAGGGCGAGCAGACAGGCAAGGGATCTCACGCGCACCCGCCGATGCTAGAGGCGCGGGCGGTCCGCGGCGATTCCTCCGCCGAGGCTTAACCCACCGCTAAACCGCGCTCCGCCGGTTGATCCACCCGCCTCGTCGGCGGCGAGGCCGCAGGGCGCGACGGAGTCGTGTGCGGCGGTACCCGCGCGTTGATCCACGCGCTGTGCGGCGTGGCGCGGTGTCCCCGTTCCGGGAGAGCGCGACACCCCGCAACCGGAGTGGATCAAGCGGGCGAGTGGCCGCCGGGTGGTCAGGCGTGGGAGAGGGCGAAGGCGGTCAGGAAGCCGAGGACCGTGATCAGGCCGACCAGCAGGTGGGCGTCCTCGAACGCCTCCGGCACCATGGTGTCGGTGATCATCGCGAGGATGGCGCCGGCGGCGAGCGCGGAGATGGTGGCCAGCACCTCCGGCGGCGCCCCGCCCAGCAGCGCGTAGCCGGCGAGCGCCGCGGCGCCGCTGACCAGCGCGATCGCCGTCCAGAGCAGGAAGACGTACCGCCGGGAGCGGCCGGCCTGGCGCATGCCGGCGGCGCTGGACAGCCCCTCCGGCACGTTGCTCAGGAAGACCGCCACCACCGTGACCAGGCTGACCGGGCCGCCGGCGAGCAGGCTCGCGCCGATCACCACCGACTCGGGTACGCCGTCCAGCAGCGCGCCCACCGCGATCGCCGACCCGGAGCCGGGCTGTTCCTGCTCCGTGGGCTGCTCGTCGCCGGAGCGCTTGCGGTGCCGGGCGCCGCGTCGGGCCAGCAGCAGGTTCGCCCCGGTGTACGCCAGCGCCCCGCCGGCCGCCCCGATCGTGGTCGGCAGCAGCCCGCCCTGTGCGTGCGACTCGGCGATCAGCTCGAAGGAGACGGCGGAGAGCAGCACGCCCGCGCCGAACGCCATGACCGAGGCGATCACCTTGCGGGGCACCCGGGCGAAGAACCCGACGACCGCCCCGATCAGCAGTGCCGAACCGGCCAGCAGTCCCCAGGCACCCGCTTGCAACCACTCCGGCATCTGGCGGACGGTACCCGACCCCCCGAACCCGAAAACCGCCCCGCACGAATGTCACCGGGCCCCACGACGCCACCGGACCGACCGACCAGCGCGCACCAGACGCGCGCACTCTCTCGGAAAGAGTGGCCTCCGGCCCCGTGACAGGCCCGCTTTCTCTGAACCTGCGCGGACCTTGACGTGGGCGCGAGCGCGAGGCCCGGGGGTCAGAAGTCGGCGAAGAGGTAGGGGAGGTGGCGGGGGAAGAGGCGGCGCAGCTCGGCGGCCGCGTCCGGGCCGATCGAGCCCAGCCCCCGGACGTCCACCTCGGCCGGGTCGAGGACTCCGTACGCGAGGGCGGAGAGCCCGGCGGCGGTGAGGGTCGCCGACGGTGCCGGGCCGCCGGTGGTCAGCTCCAGGTGGCCGGTGGTGCCGTCGAGCAGGTGGGTGCCGGCCAGCCAGCGGTCGCCGGCCAGCTCGACCCGGACCCGGCCCGGGCCGGCAGGCAGGCCGGCGAGCGCGTCCAGCGACAGCAGGCGGGCCATCGGGGCGGGTGAGCCGGGGCGGGAGACCCGCGCCTCCACGTGTACGGCCAGGTCGGTCAGCCAGAGTTCGGGCAGCTCGTCGGCGGGGACCTGGAGGGTGATCCGGTCGACCTGGTCGACGTGCCGGGCGAGGAACTGCAACAGCAGCGCCCGGGCGTACGGGTCGGTGACGAGCAGGTCGTCACCCTGCAGCTCGCCGCCGTGATCGTCGATGCGGTAGGTGAGCGCGCCCATCGTCGTACCGTCGATCCGGGCGGTGACCAGCCAGCGGTCATCGCGGTCGCGCAGCCCGGCGGCGCGGAACTCCGGGAAGATCGCGAAGCCGTGCCGCTCCCGTACGCAGCGTTCGGTGAACGCCCGGTAGCCGGCGTAGCCGGCGCCGATCCGTTCCCAGGTCACCTCGCCGGGCAGCTCGGCCCGGAGCAGCGGGTCCAGGTCGGCGGGGGAGAACCGGGCGGTCCGCGCCCGGGGCAGCCCGACGTAGCCGAAGCGCTCGTAGAAGCCGGCCCGGAACGGGTACAGCGCGGTCAGCGGGTGCCCCTCGTCGCGCATCTCGTCGAGGAGCTGGTGCAGCAGCGCCCGGACGTGACCCCGCCGGCGGGCCAGCGGGTGGGTGGCCACCCCGGCCACCCCGGCCATCGGCAGCACCCGGCCGCGCAGGTTCTGCCGCATCGGGATGGCGCTCGCCGCCGCCTGGGTCTCCCCGTCCTCCTCCACGACCAGCGTCCGGTTGCCCTTGTTGTACGGCAGGTAACGATGGAACGCCTCCACCCGTTCGGTGCTGAGCGGGGACGCCTCGAAGGCGTACGCCTGGAGCGGGAAGCTGGTGGTCAGACGTTCCTCGGCGGCCAGACGACGGATGAACATCCGTCCATCCCAACCCGGCCGGCGGTCCCCCGCAACCCGATTGGTCCGCTTCAGCCCTCCGTCAGGTCGGAAACCACCACGGTGACGTTGTCCGGCGCGCCGGCCTGATGGGCGAGCTTGACCAGCTGTTCGCCGCAGAGCTGCCGGTCGCCGTACGTGGTCAGCGCGGCATGGATCGCCGCGTCCTCCACGTAGTCGGAGAGCCCGTCGCTGCACAGCAGCAGCCTGTCGCCGACGAACATGGTCAACACCCCGATCGCCGGGGCGGCGTCCGCGCCCTGCACCGCGCGGGTCACCAGGGACCGCTGCGGGTGGTGCCGGGCCTGATCGGGGGAGAGCGCGCCCTGGTCGACCAGCGCCTGCACGAAGGTGTCGTCCCGGGTGAGCTGGGTCAGTTCGCCGTCGCGCAGCAGGTAGCAGCGGGAGTCGCCGACCTGGGCGAGGACCAGCGTGTCCCCGGCGAGCAGGCCGGCGGTCAGCGTCGTACCCATGCCGTCGCGCGTCGGATCGGCGGAGATGGCGGCGCGGATGCGTTGGTTGGCGGTGGCGACCACGGCGCGCAGCGCCTCGGCGGCCTCGTCGGCGACGGTCGGCGGGACCAGCTCGTCCAGGATGCGGATGACGATCTCGCTCGCCACCTCACCGGCGGGGAGCCCACCCATGCCGTCCGCGACCGCCACCAGGCGGTCACCGGCGAGGGCGGAGTCCTCGTTGTTGGTGCGGACCAGGCCGACGTCGTTGAGGATGGCCGAGCGGAGGATCAGCGTCATGCCCCAAGCTTGCCAAGAACACCCTTGATCCGTCTCTACGCACTAGTGCGTAGGGTGGCAGAAATGATGCCGGTGTCCATGGTCGGACGCGCCGGCGAGCGTGCCGAGCTCGACCGGGCGTGGTCCACCGTGGTCGACGCGGGCCGTCCGTCGCCCGCCGTCACGGTGATCACCGGGGCGGCCGGGGTGGGCAAGAGTCTGCTGGTCGCGGCGGCTGTGGAGGGCTTCTCACCCCGCCCGGCGGTGGTTCTGTCCGGCGCCGCGCGGCTGCACGACCCGGCCCCGTACGACTGGCTGGCGGCGGTGCTCAGCGGCCGCGACACCAGCGGTCTCGATCTGCCGCCGGACGCGCTGGCCTGGCTCGCCCAGCAGCCCACCGCGCCGCGCGAGCGCTACGCCCCCGGCACCCTGCTGCGGCTGGCCGTGCGGACCGTCCGGCGGCTGGTCGGCGCCGGCCCGGCCGTGCTGGTGGTGGAGGACCTGCACGCCCTCGACCCGGCCAGCCTCAACCTGGTCGGTGAGCTGGCCACCGCCGGTGACCTGCCGGCCCTGCTGGTGGTGGCGAGCCGGCCGCCGGCCGACGCGGTCGCGCCGGACCTCGCCGTCCGCGTCCTGTCCCGGCTCTGCGGGGTACGCGGCGCCGTGCGCCAGCACCTCGGCCCGCTCGGGGTGGCCGAGGTGGCCGAGGTGTGACCCAGGTGTACGACGGCACCCGCCCCGCCGACCGGATCGCCACCGCCGTCTGGCGGCGCACCGGCGGCAACCCGTACGCGCTCACCGAGTTGCTCGCCGCGCACGCCGGCCGGGGCCCGGAGGCGTTGGCAGAGCGGCCGCTGCCGGAGCACCTGCGGCCACCGGCGCCCCGCCCGGCCGCCCCGCCCGACGCCGAGCTGACCGGCCGGGAGGTGGAGGTGCTCGGCTGCCTGGTCGCCGGGATGTCCAACAAGCAGGCGGCCCGCGCGCTCGGCATCTCGGTCCGCACGGTCACCGTGCACGTGTCGAATCTGCTGCGCAAGACGGGCTCGGCGTCGCGCACGGAGGCGGCGCTGTGGGCGGTGCGGCACCGCGTCCCGTCCCGCCCGCTGGGCTGAGCGGCCCGGTCGCCTGCCCGCTCCCGGCTGGTGGGCGGGCACGGTGGACGGGCGCGGCCTGCTGGTGGGCCGCCGCGTAGGGTGCCGCGGACGACGGGGGGTGCGGTGATGGCGGGACGGCTGCAACCGGTGCTGGCCGGCGTGG
>NZ_JAEVHN010000415.1:0-5574 GCF_016803375.1 Micromonospora sp. 4G55 | reverse complement strand
GTGCATCTTCAGGCCACGCCGCCGCGGGCGCTGCCGCCGCAGGACATGGAGGCCATGGACGCGGCGGAGCAGCGCGCGCAGCGGGTCACCTACGCCGTCGGCGGGGTGGCCGGGGCGGTGTTGCTGGTGCTGCTCTGCCTGCTCTGCTCCCGGGCGCTCTTCTGAGGCGGACGACCGGTCAGAGGGTGTTGCCCCAGACCGACTGGGCACCCGTGTCGCCGGTCAGCACGACGTAGATCAGCGCGAACACGCCGAGCACCACGATGACGCCGGTGAGCAGCCAGCTGACCCAGGACGGCAGGCGCGGGGTGCGCACCCGGTCGCTGGTCAGCGCCAGCAGCGCCAGCGCCGCCACGGCGAGTCCCACGGTGAGCCAGAGCGTCGTGTCGCCGTACTCGGAATGCTCCTCGATCTTGGCCAGCAACTGGGGCGGGTAGTTCTTGCCCTTCAGGAACTCCTCGAACGCCTCGCCGGACTCGGTTGCCACCCAGGCGATCACCGGTGTCACCACGGAGAGGATCGCCACCGCCCAGGCGAGCCGGGGGCGCCAGCGGGGCACCAGCGCGTACGCGGAGGCGAGCAGTGCCAGCAGCGGGACGAACACCACCGCCGCGTGGATCACCAGGATGTGGCCCGGCAGGCCGTTGATCTCCTTGAACACCGACACCTCCGACGATGGCTGCGGTTGGCCGCGAAAGCGTACGACGATCCATTCGTCGCAGCACGCCCCCGATCGGACACACGCGGTGCCAGCCGATGCGGTTCATCGGCTACGACAACGCTGTTGAGCTGTGGCCGGGGCCACGTGCCGCCGGGTTCACTTGTCGACCCGGTGACCCCGTGCTGTCATTGCCCCATGTCCAGTGGTGAGGAGTTGCTCCGGTCGAGGGGCCTGCGGGTCACCCGGCCGCGCCTCGCCGTCCTGGACGTGCTGGCCGCCGGCGGCCACCTGGAGGTCGACGAGATCACCCGCCGGGTACGCGAACGCCTCGACTCGGTCTCCACCCAGGCGGTGTACGACGTCCTCGGCGCGCTCTCCCGCGCCGGCCTGTCCCGCCGGATCGAGCCCGCCGGCAGTCCCGCCCGCTACGAGGCCCGGGTTGGCGACAACCACCACCACGTGGTGTGCCGGGGCTGCGGCGAGATCGCCGACATCGACTGTGCCGTCGGTGACGCCCCCTGCCTCGACGCGAGCACCGCCCACGGCTTCCAGGTCGACGAGGCGGAAGTGACCTTCTGGGGGCTCTGCCCCACCTGCCAGGCCCGCCGCTCCGCCGACGCCTGACCGGGGTCGCCGCACCCCCGCTCGCCGTCGACGATCACCGTCGTGACCAGGTGAACCGACGAGCCGGTCGCACCCGAGCGTCCCGTGGCACTCTTGGGCGGTGGACTCCGACGACATCGGCCTCTTCGGTCCAGGATCGGTCACCTGGAAGGTGCACGACGAGCCGGTCCTGATCGTCGCCGGCCTGCGCTCCCTCTACCTCCAGGCGCTGCATCCGCGGGCGATGGCCGGCGTGGCGCAGAACAGCAACTACCGCACCGACGCGTGGGGTCGGCTGGTCCGCACCGCCACGTACGTCGGCACCGTCATCTACGGCACCACGGCCGAGGCCGAGGCGGCCGGGCGGCGGCTGCGCGGCCTGCACGCCCGGATGCGCGCCACCGACCCGCTCTCTGGCGAGGAGTTCCGGATCGACGATCCGGCGCTGCTGCGCTGGGTGCACGTCACCGAGGTCGAGTCGTTCGTCAGCACCGCCCGCCGGGCCGGGCTGTCGCTGACCGACGCCGAGGTGGACGGCTACTACGCCGAGCAGCGGCGCGCCGCCGCACTGGTCGGGCTCGACCCGGCCGAGGTGCCCGGCAGCGCCGCCGAGGTCGCCGACTACTACCGGACGGTACGGCCCGAGCTGCGGATGACCAGGGAGGCGGCCGAGACCGCCCTGTTCCTGACCGCGCCGCCGATCCCGTGGAAGCTGAGCCTGCGGCCCGGTTGGGCCTGAGCCTCGGGCCGCCCCGCTGGGCGTACCTCGGGATCGCCGGCACCGCGCTCGGCCTGCTGCCGCCCTGGGCGCTGCGGCTGTACGGCGGCCTGGGCCTGCCCACCACCACGCTCTCGGCCGACCTGGGCGTCCGCGCGCTGCGCCTCGCCCTGGCCGCGCTGCCCCGCGACTGGCGCGAGGGCCCGATGCAGCAGGCGGCCAAGGAACGGGCCGCCCGCCTCGCCGCGACGGTCGCCTGACCTGCGACGGTGATGGTTCGGTCGGTTACCCCGGAGTGTGCGGCCCGGCCCTGACACCGTCCCGCCCGCCGCCCGGAGCGGTCGGCTCGGCATCCCGCAGGCATGGCTGGGGTGACAGAGGGCGCTGACCGCCGGAGTGTGTGCCGGCGGCCCCAGCCGGCACACACCCTGGTGAGCGATATGCCTGAGCGGAATATTTATGCCTGACAGGCATATCGCTCATTCTCAAGTCGTGCGGCACGGGCGTCACTCTGGGTGAATGCAGGACATCTCTCGGGGCGGGCGCCGGATGAGCGCCAACCCGGTGACCAACGGCGGTCGGGTGCCGGGCGGGGTCAGCGTCGGCAGCGTACAGCCGCGACCACCTCGATCGGGGCTGCTGGCCATCGCTCAGGGCCGAGGATCTGCACCCGCCCCGCGACGGGGACACCGGCTCGCTGAAGGTCATCACCACCTCCCGCGGCGGCATCGTGCCGCTGGTGGCCAGGCCTTCCCGCCCTCAGCCCTCGCCGCCCGCGACTGCGGCGGAGTCGGCGCCGGGTGCGGCCGGGCGGTCCATCGCCGCCCACGGCTCACGGCCGGGCACCTGCGCCCCCACCGGGCAGCTGCGGCGGTAGTCGCACCAGCCGCAGCGCGGACCGCCACCGGGGGGAACGCCTCGTCGGGGTCGGCCCCGTCGGCGACGGCCCGCTCGGCGGCCATGATGTCGCGCGCGGTGTCCTCGGCGCGGGTGAGCTGTCGGGTCAGCGACTCGGTGGTGTGGTCGTGCGCGGCCACCGTCCCGGTGGGCAGGTGGTGCAGCTCCACCCGGCGGCACGGCCGGCGGAACGTCCGCTCGGCGGCGTACGCGTACAGCGCCAGCGCCTGCGAGCCCCGCGCGTCGTCGGTGTCCAGCCCGGTGCGGCCGGTCTTGTAGTCGACGATGACCAGCTCGGGCCCGTCCGGCCCGGGTCGCGAGTCGATCCGGTCGGCGCGACCGTTGAAGGCCAGCACCGCGGTCCGGACCGCGACCACCCGCTCCACGCCCAGCGGGTCGGCGCCCGGCTCCAGCGTCTCGACGTACGCCTCCAGCCAGCCGAGCGCCCGCCGGTAGGCCTGCCGCTCCTGCTCGTCGTCGCGGTAGCCCTCGCGCACCCAGGTGCCCTTGAGCAGCCCGGCCAGCGCCTCCGGCCGGCGGCGCTCCGGGGTGAGCGCGTACCAGTTCTTCAGGGCGGTGTGCACGCTGCGCCGAGCGAGTTGTGCGCCCACGGCGGCCCCTTGGGCGGGGCGGGCCGGTCGACGTAGGAGTAGCGGTAGCGGCGGGGGCAGTCCTCGTACGCGCCGAGCTTGCTGGGGGTGCAGACGAAGAGCCGCTCCGGCATGCCCTCGAAGCCCAACTGCTCGGCCTGCTCGGCACGAGGTCGGGGGGGCGCCCGCGGATCGTCCGGCGGAGGAGGCTCGTCGCACGGGTCCGATCCTGCCACCCGGGTCCGACACCGCCACGCCGGCACCGCCGTCGGGGCCGAGCCGTGACCGAGCCGGGGCCGAGCCGGGTCAGGTCATGTTCACGTACTGGGTGACGAACGCGGCGACCGCGTCGGCGATGAGCTGCACGGCGATGGCGGCCAGCAGCAGGCCGGCGATCCGGGTCAGCACCTCGATGCCACCGGGGCGCAGGATCTTGACGATGCCGCCGGAGAAGCGCAGCACGATCCAGACCGCGATCATCACGGCGATGATCGCGGCGGCGATCGCGGAGTAGTCGTCGAGCCCGTCGGCCTGCTGCACGAAGAGCATGGTCGCCACGATGGCGCCCGGACCGGCCAGCAGCGGCGTACCCAGCGGCACCAGCGCGATGTTCGAGGTGACCTGCTGGCTGGGGTCGTCGGCCTTACCGGTCAGCAGTTCCAGCGCGACCAGCACGAGCAGCAGGCCGCCGGCCGCCTGCAACGCCGGCAGGTCCACGTGCAGGTAGTCGAGGAGTGTCTGACCGGCCACCGCGAAGATCACGATCACGCCGAGCGCCAACGCGACCGCCTGCCAGGCGGCCCGGTTGCGGTCGCGTGCGGTCAGCGGCCCGGTCAGGGCGAGGAAGATGGGCATCATGCCCGGCGGGTCGACGATTACCAGCAGGGTCACGAAGACCTCACCGAAGAGCTTGAGATCCACCGGCTAACCGTAGTCGCGCCGCTGTGGACGGAAACGCGGATCAGCCGGAAGCGATTCCGGTCACCCCGGAGGCCGCCGCGACGATCCGCTCGTACGCCTCCGGCGCGGTGGTGTGCGCGCCCAGCCGGACGGTCTTGTGCGTGCCGTGGAAGTCCGACGAGCCGGTCACCAGCAGGCCCAGCTCGGCAGCGAGCGCGCGCACGTGCGCGGCCTCGGCCGGGGAGTGGTCCTCGTGGTCGGCCTCCAGGCCGGCCAGCCCGGCCGCGGCCAGCTCGACGATCAGCTCGTCCGGCACGATCCGGCCCCGTCGGGTCGCCCGCGGGTGGGCGAAGACCGGTACGCCCCCGGCGGCCCGGATCAGCTCCACCGCCCGGAACACGTCCACGTCCTCCTTCGGTAGCCGGTAGCGCTCACCCAGCCAGTCCGACCCGAACGCCTCGGTGGTGGTGGCGACCAGGCCGGCCCGGATGAGCGCCGCGGCGATGTGCGGCCGGCCGACCGTCCCGCCGCCGGCCGCGGCCATGATCTCCGGCCAGCTGATGTCGACCCCGTCGGCGCGCAGCAGCTCGACGATCCGCTCGCCGCGCACCTCGCGGGCGAGCCGCACCCGGGCCAGCTCGGCGACGAGATCCGGGTGGTGCGGGTCGAAGAGGTACGCGAGCAGGTGCAGCGGGACCGCCGGCTCCATCCCGTGCCACCGGCAGGAGATCTCCGCGCCCCGGATCAGGGTGAGACCGGGCGGCAGCGCCCGCACGGCGGCGTCCCAACCGGCGGTGGTGTCGTGGTCGGTGATGGCGACGACGTCCAGCCCGGCGTCGGCGGCGGCGCGGACCAGCTCGGCGGGGCTCAACGTGCCGTCGCTGGCGGTGGAGTGGGTGTGCAGGTCGATCGCCGGACGCGAGATCACGCTCCGACGCTACCGTCCGGCCGTCAGGAGGCGCCGGCCACCACGACCGGGCGCTCGCCGGAGGTGACCCCGCTCAGCATCGTCGTGGAGGCGCGTCCCCCGGCCAGCACCTTGTCGGGGTCGACCCGCGCCAGCGCCCCGCCCCGGTCGACGTAGGGCGGCCACCGTGGCGCCGTTCCACGCCACCTCGCCGCTGATCGTCGGGCCGGCGGCCCGGGCGGCGTGGCCCGGGTTCGGGGGCCGGTGAGGTCGACCAGGAGCGCGCCGTCCGTCCCGC
>NZ_JAEVHN010000414.1:0-5602 GCF_016803375.1 Micromonospora sp. 4G55 | reverse complement strand
CCGGTGCCCTGCGCGGCGGCGGTGAGCGACTTGCGCACCCCGTCGAGCAGCTCCAGCCAGCTGGCCTCGAACTTCTCCACGCCCTCCCGCTCCAGGGTGGCGATCACGTCGGACATGTCGACGCCCACCGACTCCAGGTCGGTGAAGACCTTGCGGGCCTCGTCGTACGCCCCGGTGATGGTGTCGCCCCGAGTCTCGCCGTGGTCGGCGTAGGCGTGGATGACCGATTCCGGCATGGTGTTGACCGTGCCGGGGGCGATCAGCTCCTCGACGTAGATGACGTCCCGGTAGTCCGGGTTCTTCGTCGAGGTGGACGCCCACAGCGGCCGCTGCGGGTGGGCGCCCGCGTCGGCCAGCGCCTGCCACCGGTCGGAGGAGAAGATTTCGCCGTAGCGCTCGTACGCCAGCCGGGCGTTGGCGACGGCCGCCTTGCCGCGCAGCGCCTTGGCCTCGTCGGAGCCGATCTTCTCCAGCCGCTTGTCGACCTCGGAGTCGACGCGGGAGACGAAGAACGACGCCACCGAGCCGATCTTGGACAGGTCGTGGCCGTTCGCCTTCGCCTGCTCCAGGCCGGCGAGGAACGCCTCCATCACCGCGGAGTACCGGTCCAGGCCGAAGATCAGCGTCACGTTGACGCTGATCCCCTCGGCGAGGGTGGCGGTGATCGCCGGCAGCCCCGCCTCGGTGGCCGGGATCTTGATGAAGAGGTTGGGGCGGTCGATCAGCCACCACAACCCCTTGGCCTCGGCGACCGTCTTCTCGGTCTCGTGGGCCAGCCGCGGGTCCACCTCGATGGAGACCCGGCCGTCGACCCCGGCGCTCGCGTCGTACGCCGGCCGCATCACATCGCAGGCCCACCGCACGTCGTACGTGGTCAGCAGGCGAACCGCCTCTTCGACCTCCAGGCCACGGGTGGCGAGGTCCCTGAGCTGCCAGTTGTACTCGTCCGCGTCGCTCAGCGCCTTGGCGAAGATGGTCGGGTTGGACGTCACCCCGACCAGGTGCTTCTCCCGGCGGAGCTGGTCCAGCCCGCCGGAGCTCAGCCGGACCCTCGATAGATCGTCGAGCCAGATCGCCACACCTGCGGCGCTCAGCTCACCCAGCCTGTCCGTCATGCCGTCCACGCTCCCCTCAGTTGCCGGTCGTGAAACCGGTGATGTCGCCCACCCGGGTCAGCGCCGCGTGCGCGGCGGCCACGATCCGGTCGGGGGTGAACCCGAACTGCTCGAAGAGCACGGAGTGCGGGGCACTTGCGCCGTAGTGCTCCAGGCTGACCGTTTCGCCGCACTCGCCGACGATGGCCCGCCAGGACATGCCGATGCCCGCCTCCACGCTCACCCGTGCCTTTACCCCGCGCGGCAGCACCGACTCCCGGTACGCCTCGTCCTGCTCGTAGAACCACTCCTGGCAGGGCATCGAGACGACCCGGGTGGGGGTGCCGTCGGCCTCCAGCCGCTCCCGGGCGGTGAGGCAGAGCTGCACCTCGGAGCCGGTGCCGACGATGATCACCTGCGGCTTGCCGGTGGACGCCTCGGCCAGCACGTAGCCGCCCTTGGCCACGCCCTCGGCGCTGCCCAGCGTCGCCCGGTCCAGCGTCGGCAGCGCCTGACGGCTCAGCGCCAGCGCGGTCGGCCGGTCGGTGTGCTCCAGCGCCTGCCGCCAGGCCCAGGCGGTCTCGTTGGCGTCCGCCGGGCGGACCACGTCCAGGCCGGGGATGGCGCGCAGCGCGGTCAGGTGCTCCACCGGCTGGTGGGTCGGGCCGTCCTCGCCCAGGCCGATCGAGTCGTGCGTCCAGACGTAGACCACCGGCAGCTTCATCAGCGCCGCCAGCCGGACAGAGGGGCGCATGTAGTCGCTGAACACCAGGAAGGTGCCGCCGTACGGGCGGGTGCCGCCGTGCAGGGCGATGCCGTTGAGGATCGCTCCCATGGCGTGCTCACGGATGCCGAAGTGCAGCGTGCGGCCGTACTCGTGGCCCGGGAAGTCCTTGGTGGCGTGGGTGGCCGGGATGAACGACGGCTCGCCCTTCATGGTGGTGTTGTTGCTCTCCGCCAGGTCGGCCGAGCCGCCCCAGAGTTCCGGCAGCACCGGGGCGAGCGCCTCCAGCACCTTGCCGGAGGCGGCCCGGGTGGCCACGCCCTTGGCGTCGGCGGGGAAGGTCGGCAGGGCCTCGGTCCAGCCCTGCGGCAGCACCCGGCCGGCCATCCGCTCCCAGAGCGCCTTGCGCTCGGGGTTGGCCTGCGACCAGGCGTCGAACGCGGTCGTCCACTCCCGCTGGGCGGCCTCGCCGCGCCTCATCACCTGGCGGGCGTGGTCCAGCACCTCCTCGCCGACCTCGAAGCTCTGCGCCGGGTCGAAGCCCAGCAGCTGCTTGGTGGCGGCCACCTCGTCGGCGCCGAGCGCCGAGCCGTGGATCTTGCCGGTGTTCTTCTTGTTGGGCGCGGGCCAGCCGATGATGGTGCGCAGCGCGATGAAGGAGGGACGCCCGGTCTCCGCCTTGGCGGCCAGCAGCGCCTGGTGGAGCGCCTCCACGTCCTCGTGGTAGTCGCCCTGGTCGGCGTCGCCGGTCCGCCAGTCGACGGTCTGCACGTGCCAGCCGTACGCCTCGTAGCGGGCCGCCACGTCCTCGCTCTTGGCGATCCGGGTGTCGTCCTCGATGGAGATCTCGTTGTCGTCGTAGATCACCGTGAGGTTGCCCAGCTGCTGGTGCCCGGCGAGCGCGCTGGCCTCGTGGCTGATGCCCTCCTCGATGTCACCGTCGGAGGCGATGCACCAGATGTCGTGGTCGAAGACCGAGCCGCCCGGCTCGCTCTCCGGGTCGAACAGGCCCCGCTCGCGGCGGGCGGCCATCGCCATGCCGACCGCGTTGCCCAGGCCCTGGCCGAGTGGCCCGGTGGTGGTCTCCACACCAGGGGTGTGCCCGTGCTCCGGGTGCCCGGGGGTGAGCGAGCCCCACTGCCGCAGCGACTGCAGGTCCTCCAGCGCGAGGGGGTAGCCGGAGAGGAAGAGCTGGATGTAGAGGGTCAGGCTGGAGTGCCCGGCGGAGAGGACGAACCGGTCCCGGCCGGGCCAGTTCGGGTCGGCCGGGTTGTGGCGCATCACCCGGTTGAAGAGCAGGTACGCCGCGGGCGCCAGGCTCATCGCGGTGCCCGGGTGGCCGTTGCCGGATTTCTCCACGGCGTCCATGGCCAGCACGCGGACGGTGTCGACGGCCCGGCGGTCGAGGTCGGTCCAGTTGAGTGCGGGGTGCTCGGGTCGGTTGGCAGCCACGATGGTTGTGCTCCTCGGCAGATGGGCGGAACCCTCACTGATGACCCTATCGAGCGGCCCTAAACGTCCGCCCGGGGATCACTCCACCCTGTTGGGTACGGGTCGGACCCGTCTGGTCGTTCAGCGGGGTCGGTGTGACGGCCCGCACCGTTCTCGGGTCGCCCGGGCAGCCAAAACGACGGCGCGTAGTCTGTGGGTCGGTGTGTCGACCCTCCCCGGGTCCCGCCGACCTGATCACCCCTGCCGATGCCGGAAGGTGGCAATCCGTGAGCATGATCACCGAGCGCCCCGTCAGCGACTCTGCCGGGCAGCCGCCGGTGCGCACGGTGGTCGCGGAGCCGGCCCGCCGCGACGTTCGGGCGGTCGTCGCCGCGTACGTCGCGCTGACCAAGCCCCGCATCGTCGAGCTGCTGCTGGTCACCACGGTGCCGGCGATGATGCTCGCCGACGGCGGCCTGCCCTCGCTCTGGCTGGTGGCAGTGGTGCTGGTCGGCGGCTCGCTCGCGGCCGGCGCGGCCAGCGTGATCAACTGCTACATCGACCGGGACATCGACCAGCTGATGCGGCGTACGAAGCGTCGCCCGCTGCCGGCGCACACCGTCTCGCCGCGCAACGCGCTCGTCTTCGGCCTGGTGCTGGCGGTGGTGTCGGTGGTCCTGATGGCCGCCTTCACCAACCTGCTGGCGGCCGGGCTGACCCTGGCGGCGATCGTCTACTACGACGTCGTCTACACGCTCTGGCTCAAGCGCACCACCCCGACGAACACCTTCTGGGGCGGCGCCTGCGGGGCGGCCCCGGTGCTGATCGGCTGGGCGGCGGTGACCGGCTCGCTGGCGCCGCAGGCCTGGGTGCTCTTCGGCGTGGTCTTCTTCTGGCAGATGCCGCACTTCTACCCCCTGGCGATGAAGTACAAGGACGACTACGCCCGGGCGGGCATCCCGATGCTGCCGGTGGTGGCCTCGGCCCGCCGGGTCAACGCCGAGATCCTGACCTTCGCCTGGATCACCGTGCTGCTCTCGCTGGCGCTCTGGCCGATGGGGATGAGCCCGATCTACGGCGTGCCGACCCTGGTGGTGGGCGGGATCTTCGTGGTCGAGGCGCACCGGCTCTGCCTCCGGGTGGTCCGGGGCGAGGCCGTCAAGCCGATGCGGCTGTTCCACTGGTCGACGACGTACCTGACCATCCTCTTCGCCGCCGTCGCCCTCGACGCGCTGGTCTGACCCGCCGCCGGGCGGCCTCTGACCCGCCCCCGGGCGGGCTCCGACCCGGTCTGTCGCAGTCCGGACGATGAATTTTCAGAGTCGGCTTTCGGTCTGAGTCCCATCGACTCAACTCGGACTCATTGGGGCGATCCGGGCCGCCCGATTCGCCTTCATTTATCCGACAAGTTCGGGCGAATTACCTGTGGTCTTCCTTAAACCCGTAGGTAATTGGCATCACAAATAGTTCATCCTTCTCGCACGTTCGGGGGCATGTCTGCTTAGGCTTCCCGTCATGGCAGATGGTTCCGATACGACGCTGACGGCTGAGCAGACCGCCGAGCAGGCCCCCAACGGGCTGGTCTCGGGCATCAAGTCGTTCGCCGCCGGCCACGGTGGCGCCAAGGCGGTCATCGAGTACGTCGGCAAGCGTGGCGCACGGATCGTCCTCGTTGGCGAGGACGGGGCGTGGGCCGACCAGTTCGCGGACGACACCGTCGTCGCGCGGCAGGCGTGCGCCAAGGCGGGAGTCACCGTCGAGAACGCCTGGGAGCGTGAACTGATGGACCAGATGCGTCCGAGCAACGACCTCTGGCGGTCGATGGCCCGGCGCACGATGGCCCGTTGACATAAATTGACCATTCACCACCAGTCGACCCGGGGGGAACCCCGGGTCGCTCTCGTCACCTGTGACCGGCTCGCCGACCTCGACCCGGACGACCGACTCGTACTCGCCCCGCTCGCCGCCCGTGGCGTCACCGCCGAGGTGGCCGTCTGGGACGACCCCAGGGTCGACTGGGCCGGGTACGACCTGGTCGTGCTCCGCTCACCCTGGGACTACGCGCTGCGCCGCGACGAGTTCGTCGCCTGGGCGCAGACCGTGCCGGCCCTGGTCAACCCCGCCGACGTGGTCCGCTGGAACACCGACAAGCGCTACCTGGGCGAGTTGTCGGCGGCCGGCGTGCCGGTCGTACAGACCTCGTGGGTGGCGCCGGGGGAGTCCTGGCGACCGCCCGCCGACTCCGGCGAGTACGTCATCAAGCCGGCGGTCAGCGCCGGCAGCCAGGACACCGGCCGCTACGACCTGGCCGACCCGGGGCACCGCGAGCTGGCCGCCGCGCACGTGCGGCGGC
>NZ_JAEVHN010000413.1:0-5610 GCF_016803375.1 Micromonospora sp. 4G55 | reverse complement strand
CGTCCGAGGCGGTCACGATCATCGGCTTCAACGTGCGGGCCGCCAACAAGGTCCGCGAGATCGCCGACCGCGAGGGCGTGGAGATCCGGTACTACACGGTCATCTACCAGGCCATCGAGGAGATCGACGCCGCGCTCAAGGGTCTGCTCAAGCCGGAGTACGAGGAGGTCGAGCTGGGCAGCGCGGAGATCCGCGACGTCTTCCGCTCGTCCAAGATCGGCAACATCTCCGGTTGTATCGTCCGGTCCGGCATCATCCGCCGCAACGCCAAGGCGCGGCTGCTGCGGGACGGGGCGGTCGTGGCGGACAACCTCACGATCAGCTCCCTCAAGCGGTTCAAGGACGACGCGACGGAGGTCCGCGAGGGCTTCGAGTGTGGTCTGACGCTGGGCGGTTTCAACAACGTCCAGGTCGGCGACATCATCGAGACCTTCGAGATGCGGGAGAAGCCGCGCGCCTGATCCGGTGCTGACACAGTGATCAAGGGGTTTACGCCGTTCGGCGTAAACCCCTTGATCATGTCCGGGGATGTCCGTATCGTCCGGAGCGATGTACACGGGAACCGCGGTCTTCGACCTGCTGCTGCCGGGCGACTCACGCTCGCTCAAGGCCAAGAGATCATATGTACGCCCCATCGTGGCGGCGCTGCGCCGCTTCGAGGTGTCGGCCGCCGAGGTGGGCGCGCTCGACCTGCACGGCCGGGCCGAGATCGGCGTGGCCGTGGTGGCCGCCGAGGCGGCCCACGTGCGCGAGGTGCTCGACTCCTGTGAGCGCCTGGTGGCCGGGCGCCCCGAGGCCGAACTGCTGTCGGTGCGCCGCCGGTTGCACGGCGAGGACGACTGACGCCGGGGTGGCCGTCGCCACCGGCGGTGCCGCGCAACCGGCCCGGCCGCGCGGGTAGTGTTCGACATGTTGGGCGGTCGGTCCCGGCGGTGCCCTGCGCCGTCGTGCCGGCCGGGAGCAGAACGCCCTGGAGGTGGGGGACATGACGGATCCGGCCAAGGTACGCCGGCACGCGGAGCGCATTCGCGAACTGGTCGCGTCGGTGGTGCGGAGCCAGATCAAGGACCCCCGGCTCGGGATGATCACCATCACCGACGCCCGGATCACCGCGGACCTGCGCGACGCCACCGTCTTCTACACGGTGCTCGGTGACGCGGCCGCGCAGGCCAGCACCGCCGCCGCCCTGGAGAGCGCCAAGGGCATGCTGCGCAGCACCGTCGGCAAGGCTCTCGGGCTGCGCCACTCGCCGACCCTGACCTTCGTCCTCGACGACGTGCAGGACCAGGTCAAGCACATCGACGACCTGCTCGCCGCGGCCCGCCAGTCCGACGCCGAGGTGCAGCGGCTGGCGGCCCAGGCCAAGTACGCGGGCGAGGCCCAGCCGTACCGGCTCGACGAGGACGAGGACGAGGGCGCCGAGGGCGACCAGGGCGACGACGAGGGCACCCCGTCGGCCACGGATCGGCGGTGAGCGGCACCCCGGGTGCGGCCGGCGATCTGCTCACCGGGCCGGCCCGCACCGGCCCGGACGAGTCCGACTGGGCCGCCGCCGTCGCGGCGGTACGCCGGCTGCCGGCCGACGCCCGGGTGCTGCTGATCTGTCACGTCAACCCGGACGGCGACGCGCTGGGCAGCATGCTCGGCTTCGGGCTCGGGCTGCGCCGGCTCGGCGTACGGCACCTCCAGGCGACCTTCCCCGGGCCGCCCGAGGTGCCCGAGCCGTTCCGCTGGCTGCCGGGGCTCGACCTGCTGGTGCCGTCGACCGGGGTGTACCCGGATCCGGACCTGGTGGTCTGCTTCGACGCGGCGAGCGAGTCCCGGCTGGGTGAGCTGGTCGACCGCCTCGACACCGCCGGCGACGCGCTGGTCCTCGACCACCACGCCTCCAACACCCGGTTCGGCCGGCTGCACCTGGTCGATCCGGCGGCCGCGGCCACCTCGGTCGTCGTCGACGAGCTGCTCACCCGGCTCGACGTGCCGCTGGACGCGGAGATCGCCCAGTGCCTCTACGTCGCGCTGACCACCGACACCGGGTCGTTCCGGTTCGAGGCCACCACCCCCGCCGTGCACCAGTTCGCGGCCCGGCTGCTGGCCACCGGCATCCGCCCCGGGGACATCTCCCGCCAGGTCTTCGACACCCGGCCGTTCGGCGCCGTCCGGCTCTTCGGCGAGGTGCTGGGCCGGGCCCACCTGGAGCCGTCGGCCGCCGCCGGCCACGGACTGGTCTGGACGTACGCGACCCAGGACGACCTGGCCCGGCACGACCAGCGCCCGTACGTGCTGGAGGCGCTGATCGACTCGGTGCGGTGCACCGCCGAGGCCGACGTGGCCTGCGTGCTCAAGCAGGTCGGCCCGGCCGAGTGGGCCGTGTCGATGCGCAGCAAGGGCGCGGTGGACGTGAGCGCCGTGGCGGTGGCGCTGGGCGGCGGCGGCCACCGGTTCGCCGCCGGGTTCACCGGGGCGGGCAGCGCCGAGGACGTGGTGCGCTCCATCCGGGCCGAGCTGGACGGCGCGCTGATCGCCCGCTGATCTCCGCGCGCCCCGAAGTGTGTTGGTCTTCCCGCGCTGTGTGAGCGCGGGGAGAATCGGAGGATGGAGCAGCCCCCCGAGCTCACCGTCGACCTGCCGCGCGCCTGGGACCGTCCGGTGGTCACGGTGCCGGTGCTGGCCTGCCTCTCGCTGGTCGGTGGACAGCTGCCGTCCTTCTCGACCCAGGCCAACCTGTGGACCCTGGGCACCGGCGGCACGCTGATCTGGCTCGGTCTGGGCAACCGGGTGCCCCGCCGGCCGGCACCGCACCGGCTCGGGCCGGGCGCGCTCTGGTGGGTGCTGCCGGCGGCCGTCTTCGGTGTCCTCGAGGCCGCCACGTTCGTGCTGTCGGTCGGTAACGAGTTCCCCACCTTCTCCCGGCTCGCGGACCCGCTGCTCACCGACGAGCTGGTCCGCTCCGCCGCGTGGTTCGGCTGGCTGGCCGCGTTCTGGGGGCTGGTCCGGCGATGATGCGCACCCTGGCCGTCACCGGCTTCCTGACCGCCCTGCTGCTCTTCGCCGCCGTCGAGTGGGCCTCCCGCCGCCCGGGCTCCCGGGTGCCGTCGCTCGGCGACGTCTGCGCGTACGTGATGCGCTACGAGGTCGGGCCGGTCCCGGTCGGCCGGATCGGCGTGTTCGGCTTCTGGTGGTGGCTGGGTTGGCACTTCCTGGCCCGGTGAGCGCCCCGGCCGCCATCTCGCCCAAATGGCGGGAACTGTGGGCAGCATGTGGACCTGAACGTTAATTTGGGAAACGACCGGGCGCCGCGTCGCGACGCAGGTCGTGGGCGGTGGTGCCACACCCGGCGCCGCCTCCCTCCAGGGTCAGACCGACCCGGGCTCACGCTGCCAGGCGAGCCGCTCCGGTGATCCCGGACCGCCGTCGGGCGCTCAGCAGAACTTGCCCGTAGGGCCGCCGTCCCCGGTGGTCCGCACCCTGGAAGGGACTCCCATGCCGACCAAGCCCAAGCCCGAGACCACCGACGAGGCGCGCGAGCAGATGCGGCGCGCCCTGCAGACCTCGATGGACACCCGTCAGTGACGCTGCCCGACCGGCGGTGACGCCGCCGACGTCCCGCGTCGCCGACGTCACCGCCTCTCGGCCCGGCCCGCCCGGCCCGCCACCACCACCTGGCCCCCTTGCCGGTACCGCCCTGCTAGCGCTATCGGGTCCGCCCGGCGCCCGGCCCGCCGGTCCGCCCGCTGGTGCGGCGAAGGCCGCAGCTCCCGCATCCGAGCGATCGGGGTCCCCGCCGTCCGACCCCTGACCGCTACCGTCGCCCGGTGCGTCGCATCCTGATCGTCGGCAGTTCGGGTGCCGGCAAGAGCACCCTCGCCCGCGCGGTCGCCCGCCGGCTCGACCTGCCGCTGATCCACCTCGACCGGCACTACTGGCGACCCGGCTGGATCCCCGCCGAAGACGCGGCCTTCCGCACCCAGGTGGCCGCGCTCGCCGCCGGCGAGCGCTGGGTGATGGACGGCAACTACGGCGGCACCCTCGATCTCCGCCTGCCCCGCGCCGACCTGTTGGTGCTGGTCGACCTGCCCTGGCCGCTCTGCCTCGCCCGGGTCGTCCGCCGCCGGTGGGGCCGCCGCTCCGCCGACCGCCCCGACCTGCCCGCCGGCTGCCCCGAACGGCTCGACCTGGGCTTCCTGCGCTACCTCTGGCGCTATCCGGGCCGCTCCCGGCCCCGGCTGTTCGCCGCGGTCGCCGCCCACGCACCGGGGTTGCCGGTCGTCCGGCTGCGCAGCCGCCGCCAGGTCCGCCGCTGGCTCGACACCCTCCCCTCCCGCTGAACCACCCTGCGCCTTTCCGTCCGTCCGCCAGCGAGTCGGCCGGGGGGTGATCGACACGGATTGCGGCGGGTCGCGGTCTTCCGGAGCGGGGACACCGCGACACGCCGCATCTGGAGTGGATCATCCGGCCCGCGCCCAGGGGCCGAAGCCGAGGGACCGCCGCCGGCGGGGCGGTCGGCTCGCTGGTCGCGAGGCCGCTCGACCTTCGTGGCGGCCAGCTCGCCGGGCTGCCCTCCCCGCGATGTCCACCGGCCGAGCCGTCCGCGGCAGGCGAGCTGCCAGTGCCCGGGGCGAGCCGCCAGCCCGGAGATGAGCGATCCGAGGGCGTCGCAGGAGTAAGCGCTGACAAGTCTTGCGATCCTTACCTCTCCCGTGCCAGGATCGGCGGCGATGAGTCAGACCGCCACCGCCACCGCGATCGCGCCGCCGCGCCGGATCGCCGCCCTGGCCCTGCCCGCGCTGGTGGTGCTCGCCGCCGAACCGCTCTACGTGCTGGTCGACACGGCCGTGGTCGGGCACCTCGGCCGGGTGCCGCTCGCCGCGCTGGCCGTCGGGGGCACCGTGATGACCCTCACCGCGTGGCTGGGCACCGTGCTCGCGTACGGGATCACCGGCCGGGCGGCCCGGCGGTTCGGTTCCGGCGACCGGGCGGCGGCGGTGGCCGAGGGCGTGCAGGCGTCCTGGCTCGCCCTCGGGGTGGGTGTGCTCGTCGCGCTCGCCATGCAGGTCGGCGGCGGGGCGCTGGCGCGTACCCTCGCCGGGGGTGGTGACGACGTGGCCGGCGCGGCCGCGCAGTGGCTGCGGATCGCGGCGCTCGGCGCGCCCGGGCTGCTCCTCGCCGCCGCCGGCAACGGCTCGGCTGCGCGGCATCCAGGACACCCGCCGCCCGCTTGTCTTCGTGCTCGCGCCCAACCTGCTCTCCGCGCTGCTCTGCCCGCTGCTGGTCTACCCGGCCGGGCTCGGGCTGGCCGGCTCGGCGGTGGCCAACGCCGTCGCGCAGACCGTCTCCGGCGCGCTGTTCGCCGCGGCGCTGGTCCGCGAGCGGGTCTCCCTGCGGCCCCGGCCCCGGCTGATCCGGCAGCAGCTGGCGCTCAGCCGTGACCTGCTGGTCCGGGGCGTCGCGTTCCAGGCCAGCTTCCTCTCCGCCACGGCGGTCGCCGCGCGGTTCGGCGCCGCCGCCGTCGGCGCCCACCAGATCGCCCTGCAACTGTGGTTCTTCACCGCGCTGGTGCTCGACGCCCCTCGCCATCGCGGCCCCAGGCGCTGATCGGCGCCGCGCTCG
>NZ_JAEVHN010000412.1:0-5611 GCF_016803375.1 Micromonospora sp. 4G55 | reverse complement strand
CCCCCCGGGCAAGTTGATCAAGAAGTTTGCGTCAAGATTCCGCCCCGGGAGGACGCAAACTTCTTGATCACCTGGCAGTGGCGGCCGGAGACGGGGTGTGGTCCTTTGCCGGCGCGCGCAGGTCGTATGGTCGGACCGTGGCCACCTGGGACGACGTACGCCGGCTCGCGCTCGCCCTGCCGGAGACGACGGAGCGGCCGTCGTACGACGGCGCGCCGGCCTGGCGGGTACGCGACAAGGCGTTCGTGTGGGAGCGACCGCTGCGCCGGGCGGACCACGAGGCCCTGGGCGACGCCGCTCCCGACGGTCCGATCCTCAGCGCGCGGCTGCCCGACCTGGGCGCCAAGGAAGCGTTGCTCGCCGACGACCCGGCGGTCTACTTCACCACCCCGCACTTCGACGGCTACCCGGCGGTGCTGGTCCGGTTGGACCGGATCACCGTGCCGGAGCTGACCGAGCTGGTCCTGGACGCCTGGTACGCCCGCGCGCCGAAACGCCTCGCCGCGGCCCACCGCGCCGGCGAGGCGTAGGCACACCCTGGGGAGCTGAAGGGCACCGGTTCAGCGGCGCCAGTCGCGGAAGACGAACCGGTGCACCGCCTTGAGCCCGATCCCGACCACCAGGGCCCGGGCCCACCGGAACCGACCGCGCACCTCGACCCGGGTGCTGCGGGTGAGCCGGGTCGCCCGGCCGCCGGCCGTCGGCGTCAGCTCGAAGGTGTCGCTCAACGCGCCGACGCACGAGTCGAACGGCAGGTCGGTGCGCTCCATCCGGAACGCCAGCCGGGCCGGCGGCGACCACTCGGTGATCCGCTGGTACACCACGCCCCGATCGGAGACGCACTGCCGGGGCGCGCCCACGGCACCGGGCCCCGCCGGCAGGAAGCACTCGACCGGGGTGGGCGCGCCGAGCCGGAACACCGGGCAGCGGGGCGTCGAGGTGATCCGCGAGTCGCAGAGCAGCGGCCAGACCGCCTCCGGCGGTCGGCGTACCAGGGTCGTGGTCCGCACCAACATCAGCGCTCACCCTCGCCGGTGAACGCCGCGGCACCTGTCGTATCCATGCCCGTGACGCTACGAACCCGCCGGCGCCGGGGCCTCCCCCGGCGGAGGGAACCCACTCCCCCGGGCCCGGCGCCCGCCGGGGCAAGGGGTCCGGGCCGGGCCCGGGTTAGGGGCCGGTCGCGCCCTTCTAGGGGTACGCCCGGTCTGTTCCACCCGCGACGGAGGCGGCTTGACTGACCCTGCGCACCCGTCGGGTTCCACGGGGCACCTGCTCAGAGGCAGTGCGACACCGCGCTGCCCGATGGTCCCGCCCGACGCGGACAACGCTGACATCCGTCCCGCGGAGGGGGTTCGATCTCGTGGAATTCACTGTGGCAGCCGACCAGTGGGTCCGGCTGGAGCAACTGGAGGCGGCGGCCACGCACTCGGTGCCGGTCGGCCTCGACGACAAGGTCTGGCAGCGCGTCCAGACCTCCCGGGAGACGCTGCAGCGTTTCGTCGACGAGGGCCGGGTCATCTACGGCGTCAACACCAGCATGGGTGGCTTCGTCGACTGGCTGGTGCCGGTCACCATGGCCCAGCAGCTCCAGGAGAACCTGATCAACGCGGTGGCCACCAACGTCGGGCCGCACCTGGACGACCGGACGGTCCGGGCGATCATGCTGTCCCGGATCGTGTCGCTGGCCCGGGGCAACTCGGCGATCTCGCCGGCGAACCTGGAGAAGCTGATCGCCGTGTACAACGCCGGGGTCATCCCGTGCGTACCGGAGAAGGGGTCGCTGGGCACCAGCGGGGACCTCGGCCCGCTCGCCGCCATCGCGCTGGCCTGCGTCGGCCAGTGGCGGGCCCGCTACCGGGGCGAGACCATGCCCGCCGCGGAGGCGCTGCGGCTGGCCGGCATCGAGCCGATGACGCTCAGCTTCAAGGAGGGGCTGGCGCTGATCAACGGCACCTCCGGCATGGTCGGCCTGGGCGGCCTGGTCTTCTCCCAGGCCAGCCGGCTGCTGGAGACGTACCTGACGGTCTCGGCGCTGTCCGTGGAGGGGCTGCGCGGGATGACCAAGCCGTTCGACCCGCGGGTGCACGAGCTGAAGCCGCACAAGGGTCAGCGCGAGATCGCCGCCCGGCTCTGGCGCACCCTGCAGGAGTCCACCCTGGCGGTCAACGAGCAGGAGACCGAGGCGGCGCTGGCCGCCGAGATGGGCTCCTCGGCCAAGGCCGGCTCGCAGCCCATCGAGGACGCGTACTCGATCCGGTGCACGCCGCAGATCCTCGGTCCGGTGCTGGACAGCTTCGTCCGGATCGGCGAGACGCTGGAGGCCGAACTCAACTCGTCCAACGACAACCCGCTGGTGGTGCCGGACGAGAACGACGTGTTCCACAACGGGCACTTCCACGGCCAGTACGTGGCGATGGCGATGGACCACCTGGTCATCTCGCTGACCACCCTGACCAACCTGGCCAACCGGCGGATCGACCGGTTCCTCGACAAGAGCAACAGCAACGGGCTGCCGGCGTTCCTGTGCCGGGAGAACCCGGGCCTGCGCCTCGGCCTGATGGGCGGGCAGTTCATGACCGCCTCGCTGACCGCCGAGACGCGGGCCCTGGCGGTGCCGATGTCCGTGCAGTCGCTGACCAGCACCGGCGACTTCCAGGACATCGTCTCGTTCGGCTTCGTGGCCGCCCGGCGGGCCCGCGAGGTGCTCGCCAACGCCACCTACGTGGTCGCCTTCGAGCTGCTCTGCGCCGCCCAGGCGGTCGACATCCGGGGCAACGAGGGGCTCTCCCCGGTCACCCGCGAGCTCTACGAGCGGACCCGCGAACTGGTCCCCTACCTCGACCGGGACGTCACCATCACCGACTACGTCGAGGCGATCGCCACCCAGATCCTGGCCGCGCCGCCCGCGTACCGGTCGGAGGTCCTGCTGTGACCGGCCCCGAGTCCGACGGCGCCGGGCCGGAGCCCAGCGGTGGGGCCACCGCCGTGGTCTTCCCCGGCATCAGCCCCAGCTCGTTCGCGCAGGTCGGGCGCTTCCTGCTGATCAACCCCGAGGCGCGCCGGCTGACCGCGCAGGCCGACGAGGCCCTGGGCTGGTCGCTGGTGGACCGTTACCGGCAGGCCGACGGGGGCTACTCGGAGAGCGAGCGGGTGGCGTTCCTGGTGGTCTGCCTGGCGCTGGCGTACTGGGCCGAGGACGCGCTGGACGTCCGGCCCGACATCGTCGTCGGGCCGAGCTTCGGCGGCACGCCGGCCGCCGTCTACGCCGGGGCGCTCAGCTTCCCCGACGCGGTACGGCTCACCGTCGGCTGGAACCGGCACCTGGACGAGTACTTCGCCCACGCCCACAGCGACGTGGTCACCCAGTCCTTCGCCCGGACGCCCCGGGCCCGGCTGGCGGAGATCCTCGGCGAGTTGGACGAGGCCGGCGAGTGGTACGAGACGGCCTGCCACGTCGACGACGACTTCTGGATGCTCTCGGTACGCCGGCACCGCCTGGAGTGGCTCCAGGCGGCCGTGCGGGCGCGCGGCGGCCTGCCGCTGTACACGATGAGCCCGCCGATGCACTCGGCCGCCTTCGCTCCGCTGCGGGCGACGGTGGAGCGGGAGCTGGTGGCCGGGCTGCCGTTCACCGACCCGCGGCTGCCGATGGTCTCCGACCACGACGGCGCGGTGCTGACCCGGGGCGAGCAGGTGCGCCGGCTGCTGCTTGACGGGATCGTCCGGCAGGTGCGCTGGCCCGGGGCGCTGGCGACGCTGCGCGCCCACGGGGTGTCCCGGCTCTGCGTCTCCGGTCCGGACGGGCTCTGGGGCCGGGTGGACGCCGCCCGGCGACCGTTCGACGTGCTGACCCTGACCCCGACGCTCGCGCTGCGACCCCGGCCGCGGCAGCGGACCCTGGTGGGATGATCCGGCGGCCTACCGGGCCGCGCGGGCCAGTTCGGCCAGCGCGGTCCGGTTCGCCTTCCCGTTGGCGGTCAGCGGCAGCTCGGTGAGGAAGTGGAACCGCGCCGGGACCATGTACGCCGGCATGGTGCGCCGGCACCGCTGCACCAGCTCGGCCGCGCCGACGGTGGCGCCCTGCCGGGGCACGACGAAGGCGTGCAGGCTCGGCTCGCCGTCGGCCGCCGGGGCCGCCACCGCCACCGCCGCGCCGACCGTCGGATGGTCCAGCAGCCGGCGTTCCACCTCGCCCAGCTCGATCCGGTTGCCCCGGATCTTCACCATCGAGTCGGTCCGGCCGCAGAAGTACAGCTCCCCGTCGGCCCCCCGGTACGCCAGGTCGCCGGAGCGGTAGACGAGCTGCCCGGAGCGGGGCTCCAGGGGGTCGGGCACCAGCACCTGCCGGGTGGCGGCCGGGTCGTCCCAGTAGCCGCTGAACAGCGACGGGCAGCGGACGTGGATCTCGCCGACCGCGCCGGGCGCGTCGACCACGCTGCCGTCGGAGTCGACCAGCAGCAGCTCGGCGCCCGGGTAGCCGGCGCCGATGGAGAGCCGCTCGGCGTCGGCGGGGAGCGGGTCGGGCACCTCGGCGAAGGAGCAGGCCACCGTCTCGGTGGCGCCGAACGCGTTGACCACCCGCAGCCCCGGGCGCAGCTCGCGCAGCCGACGCAGCTCGGCCAGCGGGAAGTTCTCGCCGGCGAAGAGGATGCCGCGCAACCGGTCCAGGGCGGCCAGGCCGTCGGGCTCGTGGCGCAGCAACGGCCGCCACAGCGAGGGCACGCCGTGCACCACGGTCGCGCCGGCGTCGCGGAGGAAGCCGAGCAGCCGGCGCGGGAAGCTCAGGAACTCGCGGGGGCACCGGCGCGAGGGTCGCCCCGCTGCCCAGGGTGACCCCGAGGTCGAACAGGGAGACGTCGAAGGCCAGCGGCGAGGTGCTGGCCACCACGTCGTCGGCGGCCACCACCGGAAAGCGCTGGGCGCCCCGGTAGAAGGCCAGCGCGGCGTGGTGGCTGAGCACCACACCCTTCGGCTGCCCGGTGGTCCCGGAGGTGAAGATCAGGTACGCCGGGTCGGTGCCCACCACCGCGCGGCGGCCGCGCTGCCGGGGCTTGCCGGCGGGGGGCGACCAGCCCGTCCGGGCTGAACTCGGCGACCGCGGTCATCGGCGGCAGTTCCCGGGCCGGGCGGCCGGCGGGCCGGATGTGCAGCACCGGGTCGGTTGCCTCGACGATGGCGCGTACCCGCAGGTCCGGGGTGTCCGGGTCGACCGGCACGAACGCCGCGCCGAGCCGGGAGCAGGCGAGCAGCAGCGCGATGGCGGCGGCGGAGGTCTGCGACTCGATGACGACGCGGTCGCCGGTGCCGACCCCCGCCTCGGCCAGCGCGGCGGCCCGCGCGTCGACCGCGCGGGCCAGCTCGCCGTACGTGACCGTCACCAGCGCGCCGCCGGCCCGCTCGATCACCGCCGGCTTGTCCGGGGTGCGGGCGGCGGGGCCGAGTACGAACTGGTCCAGGGTGTCGGCGGCGAACGTCATTGCGATGTCCTTCTTCACACCTGCGCGACGGTCTTCAGGTAGTCGCCCACCGTCCGGCGGAACCGCTCCGGCTCCTCCAGGTGCGGTACGTGGCTGGAGTCGTCGAACAGCTCCCAGCGCGCGTCCGGGAT
>NZ_JAEVHN010000411.1:0-5621 GCF_016803375.1 Micromonospora sp. 4G55 | reverse complement strand
GTGGTGCTCGGCCAGGCGGCGCAGGTCGTCCCGGCGACCGGCCCCGCCGGGCGTGCGCCCGCGGTCGCCACCCGGGTACGACCACCAGGTCGTCCGCGTCCAGCTCCGGCCACCCGGTGGCGGCCCCCAGCGGTACGCCCTGCACGGTCGGCACGGTGTCCCGCTCGGCGACGTAGTGCAGCCGGTAGTCGTACCCGTTGTCGGCGGCGGTGGAGAAGACCTGGGCCGGGCCGGCCAGGTCCAGCAGGTGCAGCTGCGGGACCAGCAGGAAGACGACCCGGGCCATCGGGTCAGCTCCGCGCGCCGACCGGGGTAGCCCCGGTCACCTCGTCGACGGTGCGGACGGTGGCGAAGCGGCCGGCGAGGGCGTACTCCGTCCGGGCGGTCATCTCTTCGCCGGAGAGGGTGCGCGGGTCGGCGAGGATCTCCTCGACGGTGGCGGTGGGCGGCAGGTCCCGGTGCGGAGTCGGGAAGGTCACCGTCGCGTCGGTCACGAACGTCATCTCGTAGCCCAGGTCGCAGCCGACCCGGGTGGTGGTCTCGACGCACTGCTCGGTGCGGATGCCGCAGACGGTCAGCTCGCGGATGCCGGCCATGGTGAGGATCTGCTGGAGGTTGGTGGTGGTGAAGGCGTTGTGGGACGTCTTGACCAGGGTGGGCTCGCCGGCCACCGGGGTCAGCCCCGCGATCAGCCGGACGTGGCCGAGCGCCGGGTCGAAGACGGTCCCGCTCCCCGGCTCGGCGTGCAGGACCCAGACCACCAGGTCGCCCCGGCGACGCGCGGCGTCGACCAGCCGGTCGACCTGGCGCACGATGTCGGGCTGCGACGCGTGGGCCCAGATCGGGCGCTGACGGAAGGACTCCTGGACGTCGATGACGACGAGTGCTGCTCTGCTCATGGCTTCAGATCCTGGCCGGGTGACTGCCGGGGCGGCAGACACCATCATGCCCGGATGCGGAACGATCCGGTCACCGCCCCGGCCCACCGGAGCCCGGGCGTCAGCCGGGGCGGATGGCTCAGGAGGCGGCGGTGCGGCGGCCGCGCCGGTCCAGCTCGGCGGCCTCCTCCAGGGTGGGGGCGGTGCCGCCGAGGTGGGCCGGCTGCCACCAGGCGTCCTCCGGGCCGGCCGGCTTGTCCGGGTACTCCCGCTGAACCCGGTCGACCAGGGCCGACAGCCGGCTCTTCAGCTCGACGGTCATGGCGTTGGCGTCCGGCCAGCCCGCCGGGTCCATCGGCTCGCCGATCAGGATGTTGATCGGGGTGTGCCGGCGGGTCAGGTTCTTGGGCCGGCCCTTGGTCCAGAGCCGCTGGGTGCCCCAGACCGCCACCGGCAGCAGCGGCACGCCGGCCTGCTGCGCCATCCGGGCGGCTCCGCTCTTGAGCTCCTTGACGGTGAGCGAGCGGCTGATCGTCGCCTCGGGGAAGACGCCGACCACCTCGCCGCGTCGCAGCGCGCCCACCGCCGCGTTGTACGACCCGGCGCCGGCGCGGCGGTCCACCGGGATGTGCTTCATGCCGCGCATCAGCGGGCCGGAGACCTTGTGCGCGAAGACCTCGTGCTTCGCCATGAACCGGACCAGCCGGCGGGATTCGTGCGCCCCGTAGCCGCAGAAGATGAAGTCGAGGTAGCTGACGTGGTTGCTGGCCAGCACGGCCCCGCCGGTACGCGGCACGTGGTGGCTGCCCTCGACGGTCAGGCGCAGGTCGAGGACCCGGAACATCGTCTTGGCGGCGGCGATCACAGGGGGGTACACGAGTTCCGACATTCGCCAACTTTACCCCGCGTAGGTTACGGAGCCGTAGGGCCCGAAACCGGCCCGCGGTGGTCCGGCCGGGGCCGTCGCTCTGCCGCTGGCAGAAGGGCTCGCCAGCGCTGGTGCCCGCGACCCAGGATGGCGGGATGACGGAACGCGCGGTGCTGCTCTGGATCCACGGCGGCGGATGGCGTGGCCGGTCGGACGAGGACGGCGCGGCCCTGGCCCCGCTCGGGCTGCGGGTGGTGGCGGCGACCTACCGCTTCTCCCACCAGGCGCGCTGGCCGGCGCAGCTCGACGACGTACGCCGGGCGGCGCGGGCCGCCCGCGAGGAGGCGGGCGGGCTGCCGCTGCTGGTCGCCGGAGACTCGGCCGGCGGCACCCTGGCCCTGCACCTGGCGCTGCGCGGGATCGACCGGCCGGACGACGTCGCGGCGGGGCTGGCGTACTGGCCGGTGAGCGACCCGCTGGACGACGAGTGGCGCCGGTCGCGGGCGCCCGACGACCCGTGGGCCGATCTGCTGGGCCACCCGCCGGCCGCCGGTGACCCCGCCACCGTCGACTCGACCGTCGCCAGCCACCTCGGCAACCGGGTGCCGGTGCTGCTCGTGCACGGGACCGGCGACCCGGCCGTTCCGGTGGGCCAGTCGGTCGCCCTCACCGGGGCGCTCGTCGCCGCCGGCCATCCCACCCACACCTGGATCACCCACGGCGGTCACGCCCTGGCCCTGGACCGGCCGGACATCCAGGCGGTCACCGCCGCGTTCCTCGACACCGTCCTGCCGGCCCGCTGACCGGCAGAGGAATCCACCGCCCACGGGGAGTCGGCGGGGCTACCGTCGACGCATGCCGGAGCTGCACTCCATCGTGATCCACTGCCGCGACCCGTACCTGCTGGCGCCCTTCTGGAGCGTGGTCACCGGGCTGCCGGTGGTGCCGGAGGACGAGGCGAAGCTCGCCGACCGGTCGCTGGACCCGGGCGAGTCGGTGCTGCTACGTGACCCGCACGGGCACCGCCCCGACGTCTGGATCTCCCCCGTGCCCGACCTGCCCGCCCCCGGTCGGATCCACCTCGACCTGGTGGGCGACGCCGAGGAACGGGCCGACGTGCTGGCGGCCGGCGCCACCGTGGTCCGGGAGCTGCCGGGCTGGACGGTCCTCGCCGACCCCGAGGGCAACGAGTTCTGCCTGCTCCCCCACCGGCCCTGAGCGGGCGGCGGGAGAGCAGGCGGGTACGCGGCTCAATCGGTGAGCTTCTCCAGGTCCAACCGGCCTCGGGCGAAGGCGTCCACCCGACCCCACCGGCCCGGGATGTCCAGCACCTCGATCCGCCCCATGCCCGCCGGCAGCATCGGCTCGACCGCCAGGTGCCCCTCGTGCGGCTCCAGCCCGAGCATGGTGCGCAGCAGCAGCAGCGGGGTGCCGGTGGACCACGCCTGCGGGCTGCACGCGGTCGGGTACTCCACCGGGAACTTGGTCTGCTCGCGGGGATAGCCGCCGAACGCCTCCGGCAGCCGCCCGTTGAAGTAGCGGGCGGCGTCGAGGATCCCGCTGGCGATGGTGGCGGCCTCCTCGTTGAAGCCGTACCGGCGCAGGCCCCAGGCGATGAAGGAGTTGTCGAACGGCCAGATCGTGCCGTTGTGGTAGCCGATCGGGTTGTACCGGACCTCGCCCTCGGCGAGGGTGCGTACCCCCCAGCCGGAGAAGAGCCGGGGACCGATCAGGTGGTGGGCGATCTTCTCGGCCCGGTCCTGGTCGACGATCCCGCTCCACAGCAGGTGCCCAATGTTGGAGGTCAGCGTGGCGCACTGGCGCCCCTCCGGGTCCAGGGCGAGGGCGTAGTACTCGCCGTCCTCCACCCACCAGTCCCGGTTGAACCGCTCCTTGAGCTGCGCCGCCTCCCGCTCCAGCTGGTCGGCGTACGCCGGGTCGCCCCAGAACTCCCGGGCCAGCCGGGCGGCGCGCAGCTTCGCGTCGTACGCGTAGCCCTGCACCTCACAGGTGGCCCGGGGAAACGGCGGCAGCGTGCCGTCGCGGTACTGGATCGAGTCCCAGGAGTCCTTCCAGCACTGGTTCTCCAGGCCGGTCTCGCTGTTGCGCCGCTCGTACCAGATGTAGCCGCTGCCGACCAGGTCGGCGTAGTCGTCGATCCACTTGAGCGCGGCCCGGCACTCGCGTTCCAACTCGCGGACCAGGGCGACGTCCCCGCTCCACTTCTCGTACTCGTCGAGCAGGATCACGAAGAGCGGCGTGGCGTCGACCGACCCGTAGTACGGCGAGTGCGGCTGCTCCTCGAAGGCGGCGGTCTCGCCATAGCGCATCTCGTGCAGGATCCGGCCCGGGTCCTCGTCCCGGAAGTCGTCGAACCGGGTGCCCTGCAGGGCGCCCAGGATGCGCAGCGTCGTCCTGGACAGGTCGGGGGCGAACGGCAGCACCTGGAGGCAGGTCAGGATGCTGTCCCGGCCGAACATCGTCATGAACCACGGCAGGCCGGCCGCGGGCAGGGCCTGGCCACCGAGCGACAGCGGCGAGAAGCGCAGCGCCGCCAGGTCGATCAGGCTGCGCCGGTAGGTGGACGCCAGCTCCGGGTGCTCACTGTTGACCTTGGGAGCCTTGGCCACCCACGCCTCCAGGTCGTGCTGGAGGGCCAGCCGCTCGGTGCCGTGCGCCCGCAGCCCCATCCGCAGGTCCCGACCGCCCGGGCCGAGCGCGAACGTGCCCACCTCGATGCTGGTGTCCCACTGCTCGTTGGGTTCCAGGTGGACGCTGAACGCGAACCCGTTCTTGTCGTAGCGGGCCGGGCGGGACGCCGAGATGACCGTCTCCCGCTGGAAGTTGCCCCGCCGGTAGCCCAGGCGCAGCCGGTCCGCCTCCACCTCGGTGTAGATCTCGCCCTTCTTGTTCAGGATCTCGTCCTTGACCTGGAACAGGTCGGCGAAGTCGGAGCCGGCGTCCATCCGGATCTCCAGGTCCACCGGCTTCTCGTCGTGGTTGAGGATGGTCACCTGCTCCTGGAAGCTGCCGCCCACGGCGCGCTCCCGGATGATCGACAGCTTGGCGTCGATGTAGTGGGTGGCCATGCCGGGCACCAGGAAGAACCGCGCCTCGTAGTACTGCAGGTCGTCGAAGGAGAGCGCGTTGAGCCGCTCGCCGTTGACCGTCAGCACCCACTTCGACAGGAAGCGGGTGTCGAGGGAGAACAGGCCGGTCGGCTCGCTCGGCGTCGCCTCGATGTCGCCGGTGTCCTGGGAGACGACGAAGGTGTTGCCGTCCAGGATGCGGATCATGTTGCTCTGCGCCATCAGCGGGCCTCCCTGCGGAATTCGTGACGGGGGCCGGTGGAGGTGGGGGGACCCGGGAAGATCCGCTCCACCTGGAGCAACAGGCGCAGGTCGCCCGAGACGGTCACGTCCCCCCGCAGCAGCGCGGCGATCGCGTTGTCGCGGCCCGCGACCATGTCGCCGAAGAACACCGGATCGGTGCCGACCACCGTGTCCGCCTCCCGGTCCTCCTGGCTCACCCCGAGCTGGCCCCGTTCGATCTGGAGCAGCCAGTGCGTCGTCTGCGCCCCCTCGTGCAGGTCGAAGCGCAACGTCCCCGAGGTCTTGTCCAGCAGGGGCTCGTAACCCCGCCGGTCGAGATCGTCGAAGAACCTCGTGGTCGGGTCCACCATCCACTCCCCCCGTCGATCCACGCCATCACGACGTACGCCGACCGGGTCCCCAGCCGGCACGCCGTCAACCTCGCCCGGATCGGGTGAGTCCGGGCGAGGGTCGGACCGGCGCAGTAGCCTGCTCGACGGACGACGACGGGAGGGCCGATGGTGGCGGTGCCGACGGTCGACCGCGGCCGGGTGCTCGCCCACC
>NZ_JAEVHN010000410.1:0-5647 GCF_016803375.1 Micromonospora sp. 4G55 | reverse complement strand
GGCGCAGGTCGGCCAGGAGCCCCAGGCGCTCGGCCGAGTTGTGGTCCGACTCGGCGGCGTAGACGGCGACGGTGTCGTTGCGGTGCTTGGCGTCGTACATCGCCACGTCGGCGTGGCGCATCAGGGTGGCGAAGTCCTCGCCGTGCTCGGGGAAGAGCGCGATGCCGATCGAGGCGCCGACGTCCAGCGGCAGCCCGTCCAGCGACACCGGTTCGGTGAGCGCCGCGACCACCCGGTCGGCCAGCTCGCGGGCCTCGTCGACGCCGTCGAGCCGGCCGGCGACGATGGCGAACTCGTCCCCGCCGAGGCGGGCCAGCATGTCCCGGCCGCCGACGACGTCCGCCAGCCGGGCGCTCACCTCGACCAGCAACCGGTCGCCGACGGCGTGGCCGAGCGCGTCGTTGACATTCTTGAACCGGTCCAGGTCGATCAGGAGCAGGGCCAGGTGGGCGTCCCGGTCGCCCTTGGCGACCCGCTCGGCGTGCAGGTGCACCTGCTCGGCCACCTCGGCGAGCAGCCCCTTGCGGTTGGGCAGGCCGGTGAGCGGATCGAGCGCGGCGAGGTGTTCCTGCTCGGTGGAGAGCCGGGACATCCGGTAGACGGCGAAGAGCGGCACCAGCACCAGCGGGATCAGCGCGGCGCTCGCCCGGGCGGCGGTGACCAGCACCGGGGCGAGCAGCAGCAGCGAACCGGTGGAGAGCAGCTCGTACGGCAGCGCCTGCCGCACGCTCGGCCACCACCGGCCGCCGAAGCGCAGCCGCAGCGCGCTGCTGACCAGGCCGTAGTTGACGGCGAACCAGGTGAGGGTGGCGCCGCCGACGGCGGTCACGCCCGTCCAGCCCAGCCGGCCGCCGTCGAAGAGTCCGCCCGGCCCGAGCCGGAGCACCAGGTACGCGGCGCCCAGCGCGCAGGCGTACTGGGCGGCGTTGAAGGTGGTCCGCCAGAGGGCGTGGCGCATCCGCCAGCCGGAGACGGCGACCGCGACGGCCTGCACCGCCACGGCCGGGCCCAGCCCCCAGCCGAGCAGGATCGCGAAGGTGAAGCAGGTGGACGGGAAGACGGCCGAGGTGTGCCGCCGGCCCGGCGGGACGAAGGGCCGCGCGTCACAGGCGACGGCGAGCGCCGCCATCGCCCAGAACGCCGCCGGCAGCCGGGGCAGGCGGTCGGGGAGCCCGATCAGCGGCAGGGCGGAGATCAGCAGCGCCAGCCCGACCACCGCGGCGACGAAGCCGGCGAACCGCGCCTCCCGCCCGGGCGGGACGGAGTTGCGGGGGTCGACGGTCTCCATCGCACCTCCCGGGCACGCGGTCCACGGCGCGCGCCGGTCGCGCACCGTGCCCCAATGAAACGCCCTGAGTGGGCGTAACCCGAGGCGACAGTCACGAATCGGTCGTAGTCGTAATTAAGTTGGTATACGACCGTTCGGAGAATCTCGGTGATTCTCTTCCTGCTTCGCAGGTCCGCGCCCCGGCAGGCCGGGGACTTACAGGTCCTCCACAGGCGTTTCGTGTCTCCGGGGAACTGCCCGGCGACTGCACCGCTAGGCGGCGGCGTGCATAGCGGCCAGCAGGTTCCGGGCCGCGTTGTGGTCCCGGTCGTGGATGCTGCCGCACTGACATGCCCACACCCGCGCCGAGAGGGTCAGTCCGGTGTTGATCGCCCCGCAATCGCCGCACGTCTTGCTCGACGGGTACCAGCGGTCAGCCGCCCACACCTTCGACCCGTACCAGCCGGCCTTGTACTCCAACTGCCGCACGAACTCGCCGAACCCCGCATCCGACACGGCGCGGGCCAGGCGGCGGTTACGGACCATCCCGGCGACGTTCAGCGTCTCGACGGCGATAGCGCGCTTGGTTCTCGCGAGCCTCGTCGTGAGCTGGTGCAGGAAATCAGTGCGCCTGTGCGTCACGGACAGATGCACGGCGGCGACCTTGCCGACGGCCTTGGCCCGGTTGTTCGACCCGCGCTGGCAGCGGGCCACGGCCTTGTTCGCCCCTCGCAGCTTGCGCTCCGCCGCTTTCAACGCACGAGGCGCGTGGACCTCCTCCACGACGCCGGTGTCGTCAACGATCACCGCGAACGTCTTGATCCCGAGATCGATGCCGCAGGTCGGCGCGTCCGCCCGCACCGCTCGCCGGGTGTTGACGTCGGTGCGGTCGATGTCGACCTGGAAGGACACCCACCATCGGCCTGCCTGCTCGCGCACCGTCGCGCCGATGACCCGGGCACGTCCGTCGCCGAGTCGGCCGGTCAGCCACGACATGTCCTCCCGGGTGGACACCGGGCCGATACCGGGCAGGACAACGGTACGTGCACTGGTGGGTCGGGCCCGGTCGGCGTCGTAGCGGAACCGTGATCCGTGCTTACGTTTACGCCAGGTCGGGAAACCGATCCGACGTCCACGGCGGGCGCCCTTGCGGGAATCCGCCCAGTTCTTCAACCCGGATGCCCGAACCCGACACGCCTCCTTCGGCACCCGCGACGACAAGGCCGCCTCGACGAACCACGGGAACATGGTGGGATGGGCGGCTCGCCACGCCTTCTCCAACGCGGGCGCCGACCACGGGACAGCCGTCAGCAACTCCTCGGGTACGCCATAGGAACGCTCGGCCTCCCGCTGGCCGAGCGCTGCCTTGACCAGCGCGAGACAGAAATTCTCCACCACCCGCGACAGACCGGCGTGCTGACCGAGCCGGACGCGCTGCTCCGCCGTGGGGCTCAACTCCACCCGGAAACCCTGCTTGACGTGGCTCATACGGTCGCCTCAACAGCCGCCATCGCCGCCTTCGCCTTACCGCTGGCCGACCGCCGACCATACAGACGAACGGAGAACGAGGTGAGCACCTCCACCATGTCCCGCACCAGATCATCGGCGACCTCGGCGTCGTCAATGACCACAATGCTGCGACCGGCCGCCGCGAGCGCGCAGGACAGATACTCGACACCGAAACGGGCCAGCCGATCCCGGCGTTCGACCACGATCGTGGTGACCCGCGGATCGCGCAGCAGCTTCGCCAACGTCGGCCGGTTACCGTCGAGCCCGGACCCCGCCTCGGTGACAATCTCAGCCACCGCCAGCCCCCGGCCGGTGGCAGCGGTCACGACCCGCCCAACCTGCCGCTCCAGATCAGCTCTCTGATCAGCCGAGGAAACCCGGCAGTACACGACGACGTGCCCGGCAGGGTCGGCGGCCGGCTCGAGAACGAGGTACCGGCCGGTATCGGTCTTCGCCACCGGCACCGGCATTCGCCCGTTCTTCGCCCATGACCAAGCGGTCTGGTAGTGCACGCCGTTCCGACGCGCCCACTCGGACAACTTCACACACTCACCACAACCGAAAAACACTGAGAATCACTGATGAAACGCCGAGCCACCTGCCACCTGTCCACCCCAATATCTCCCGCAGTCCACCGGCTTCACCCCTCGACGCGGGCGACCTCCCGGGCCGCGTCCGGCCCCCGGTCCAGCAGCACCCGGAAACCGTCCTCGTCGAGGACCGGCACCTTGAGGGTGGCCGCCTTGTCGGCCTTGGAACCGGGGTTGTCGCCGACCACCACGAAGCCGGTCTTCTTGGAGACCGAGCCGCTGACCTTGCCGCCGAGGCTCTGGATCGCCTCGGACGCCTGGTCCCGGCTGAACCCGGCGAGGGTGCCGGTCACCACGACGGTGACCCCCTCCAGCGGGCGCGGCCCCTCGTCGCCGGCCTCCTCGGCCATCCGTACGCCGGCCCGGGCCCACTTCTCGACGACCTCGCGGTGCCAGTCGACGGCGAACCATTCCTTGATGCTGGCGGCGATGGTCGGGCCGACACCGTCCACCGAGGAGAGTTCCTCCTCGCCGGCCGCGTCGATCGCCTCGATCGAGCGGAAGTGCCGGGCGAGGGCCTGCGCGGCGGTGGGGCCGACGTGCCGGATGGAGAGCGCGACCAGCACCCGCCACAGGTCGCGCTCGCGGGCGACGGCGAGGTTGTCCAGCAGCTTGGTGGCGTTGCTGCCGAGGGTGCCGTCCTTGTTGACGAAGAACGGCGAGCGGGCGAGCTGCTCGGCGTCGAGCTGGAACAGGTCACCCTCGTCGGTGATGATCTCGGCGTCGAGCAGCGCGGCGGCGCCCTTGTAGCCGAGCACCTCGATGTCGAAGGCGCCCCGCCCGGCCAGGTGGAACACCCGCTCGCGCAGCTGCGCCGGGCAGCTGCGGCTGTTGGGGCAGCGGATGTCGACGTCGCCCTCCTTGGCCGGCGCCAGCGGAGTGCCGCAGGCCGGGCAGCTGGTGGGCATGACGAACGGGCGGGCGTCGGCGGGCCGCAGGTCGACCACCGGGCCGAGCACCTCGGGGATCACGTCGCCGGCCTTGCGCAGCACCACCGTGTCGCCGATCAGCACCCCCTTGCGCTCCACCTCGCGGGCGTTGTGCAGGGTCGCCAGGGCGACCGTGGAGCCGGCCACCCGCACCGGTTCGAGCACGGCGAACGGGGTGACCCGCCCGGTGCGCCCGACGTTGACGTCGATGTCGAGCAGCTTGGTGGTCACCTCCTCCGGCGGGTACTTGAAGGCGATCGCCCAGCGCGGCGCCCGGCTGGTCGAGCCGAGCCGGCCCTGGATGGAGACCGGGTCGACCTTCACCACCACGCCGTCGATCTCGTGCTCGACGTCGTGCCGGTGCTCGGCGTAGTAGGCGATGTAGTCCGCGACGCCGGCCAGGTCGGGCACCACCCGCCAGCGGTCGCTGGTCGGCAGGCCCCACGCCTTCAGCGCCGCGTACGACTCGGACTGGGCAGTGGGCCGGAAGCCGCGCCGGGCGCCGATGCCGTGCACCACCAGGCGCAGCGGCCGGGAGGCGGTGATCCGCGGGTCCTTCTGCCGCAGGCTCCCGGCGGCGGCGTTGCGCGGGTTGGCGAACGGGGCCTTGCCCTGCTCGACCAGGCCGGCGTTGAGGTCGGCGAAGCCGGCCACCGGGAAGTAGATCTCGCCGCGCACCTCCAGCAGCTCGGGCAGGTCACCGAACTCGGCGGACGGGGTCAGCCGGCCGGGCACGTCGCGGATGCTGCGGACGTTGGCCGTCACGTCCTCGCCGGTCCGCCCGTCGCCCCGGGTGGCGGCCCGGACCAGGCGGCCCTTCTCGTAGGTGAGGTTGATGGCCAGGCCGTCGACCTTCAGCTCGCACAGGTAGGGCACCGGGCCGCCGGCGTCCCGCTCGACCCGCTCGGCCCAGGCGGCCAGCTCCTCGTCGGCGAAGGCGTTGTCGAGGGAGAGCATCCGCTCGGCGTGGGTGACCGGGGTGAAGTCGGTGGAGAAGGTGCCGCCGACCCGCTGGGTGGGCGACTCGGGGGTGCGCAGCGCCGGGAACTCGGCCTCCAGCGCCTCCAGCTCGCGCAGCCGCCGGTCGAACTCGGCGTCGGAGATGGTCGGCGCGTCGAGGACGTAGTAGCGGTACTGGTGTTCGGTGAGCTCCTGGCTCAGCGTGGCGTGCCGTTCCCGCGCCTCGGGGGTCGGCTCGCCGCCGGCCGCCGCCTCCTGCGCGGGGCTGACCTGCTGAGGGATCGCTTCTTCGGACACCCTGCCGCCTCCGGACACCAGTGGGATCTCCCCGTGATCACGCTCCTCCGCACCGTATCGGGCCGGTCGGACATCCCCCGCCGCCCCCGCCGCCC
>NZ_JAEVHN010000409.1:0-5649 GCF_016803375.1 Micromonospora sp. 4G55 | reverse complement strand
CGCCGCCGGCCGCCCGGTCGGGACGCCGGCGGCACCCGAGGGATCAGGCCGGGTCGGCGTTGCTCGGCCGCCGCCACGGCCCGGTGATCGCGAAGACGTAGCCGGGGGACTGGATGTTGGCGAACAGCACCGTGCCGTCCGGGCTGAACGTCGGGCCGGTGAACTCGCTGTCGTTCAGCTCGTTGCGGGCCAGCGGGTACGCCTTGCCCTGCGCCGTCACCCCGACCAGGTGGGACAGCCCCTCGCCGTCCTCGGCCAGGATCACCCCGCCGTAGGGCGAGACGGTGATGTTGTCCGGGCCGTCGTAGCCGCCCTCGACCGACGGGTCCGGGTTGACCCCGAAGATGGTCTTCAGGGTGACCGTCTCCGAGCGCGGGTCGTAGAACCAGACCTGGCCGTCGTGCTCGTTGACGCTGCCGTCGTCGAGCCGGGCGAAGCTGGCGACGAAGTAGGCGCCGCCGTCGGCCCACCAGGCGCCCTCCAGCTTGCGGCTGCGGGTCACCTGCTCGTCGGTGAACTGCTTGCGCACCGAGACGGTCTTCGCATCCCGGTCCGGCACGTCCATCCAGCGCACCTGGTAGCGGGTGCCCGGGGTGGTCGCCTCGGACAGGTCGGCGATGTGCCGGCTGCCCTGGAAGCAGTTCATCGCTTGCAACTCGCCGGCGGTGCCGCCGTCCGGGTGCAGGGCCAGGGCGCGCAGCGCACCCTTGCCGCCCCGGAAACCCGCCGGCGGCGTCCACCGGAAGTACAGGCCGTTCGGCCCGCCCGCGTCCTCGGTGAGGAAGATCGAGTGGGTGTACGGGTCGACCGCCACCGCCTCGTGCGAGTAGCGGCCGAGGAACGTCAGCGGCACCGGGTCGAGGTTCTGCGCCCGGTCGTGCGGGTCCACCTCGAAGACGTACCCGTGGTCCTTGAGGTAGCGGCCACCGGCCCGCTGCTCGGTCTCCTCGCAGGTCAGCCAGGTGCCCCACGGGGTGATCCCGCCGGCGCAGTTGTTGTGGGTGCCGGCCACGCTGACGTACTCGCGCAGCCGCCGCCCCGCGGCGTCCACCTCGATGGTGGTGGTGCCGCCCCGGGCCCCCGGGTCGTAGGTGAGGCCGGGCAGCGCCGGCACCGGGTACGGCTCGCTGCCGCCGATCTCGTGGTTGTTCACCAGCACCGACCCGGTGGGGGACCGGAAGCAGCCGGTGCCGTCGGCGTCGCTGGGCGTCGGGTGGCCGCTCTCCAGCAGCGTGCTGCCGGCCTGCGCCACGATCGTGTACGAGAAGCCGGGTGGCAGCGCCAGCAGGCCGGCCGGGTCTTCGACCAGTTCGCCGTAGCCGACGGCCGGGCGGCAGGCGGCCCGGGCGGCGGCCGGTCGGCGATCGCCTCCAGGCTGCCGGCCACCACGATGCCGAGGCCGCCGGCGGCGCCGCTGCGCAGCAGGTTGCGGCGGGAGATGGGGGAGGAGGTCACGTCGTCACACCTTCCAGTTCTTTCATCGGGTCGTCCGCCAGCAGGCAATCCGGACCGGCGGAACACCGGGCGGCGCGGCGGCGGACCGGCAGGTGAACAATGGACCAACGGCTCGGACGCGACGCCTGGTGCGTCGCCGGCCCGGCTCCGTTAGGGTTCCCTCGACCGGACGGACGTGGTGGGGGAGCAGACGGTGGGCAGGCTCGCGTCGGCGTACGGCCAGGCGGTCACCGCCCACCGGCGGGCCCGTGACCGGTGGACCCGGGCCCGGGCGCTGCTCGACCGGCTCGCCGGGCAGCCCGTGCCGGAACGCACCGTCGACCTCGTCGCCCGGCTCGGCCGCCTCGCCGCCGCGCTGACCGGCGACCGCCGCGCTGACCGAGGCGGGCGGCTTCGCCGGCTACGCCCGGCCGGCGGGTGTGCTGGCCGGGGTGCTGCTCGCCTGGCGACGGGCACCCTTCGTCCTGGTGGTGGTCGCGGCGGCCGGCACCACGGCGCTGCTGCGCCTGGCCGGGGTGCACTGACCGGAGCCCCTCCCCGCGCTGGCGGGAAGGGGCTCCGGAGGGACCGTGCGGGTCAGATCTTGTCGCCGATGTTGACCTGCGGCGCGGGCGCCCGCATCCGGCGGAAGGTGATCGAGCGCATGATCGCGTAGAGGTAGAGCGACCCCATCCGCTCGCCGCTGTTCGGGAAGCGCTCCCGGACCAGCTTCTTGATCTTGCGAGAGATCAGGATCGAGTCGATCACCACACCGAGGGCGAGCGCACCCCAGACGATGTTCGAGGCCAGCCGGATCGCCGGCGGCATGGCCTGGTTGGAGCCGATCAGCACGATCAGCGCGCCACCGAAGAACCAGGTGCCGACCGTCCGCCGGGAGTCGACCACGTTGCGGGCCAGCAGCCGCTCCGGGCCGCGGTCGCGCGGGCCGCCCTCGCGGCGGAACTCCGCCGCCGCCTCGGCGCGGCCAGTCGGCGCTGCTCCCGCGCCTCCTCCTTGGTCAGCGGCTTCGTCGGCCCGGCGGGGGCGACGACCGGCGACCGGCCGCTTCGGGGTCTCCCGGCCCAGTTCCTTCTTGCTCGGGGTGTACCCCCGGGGGCGCGCGGAGGGCTGCTCCTCGGTCACCACGACGGTGGCGGAGGAGTCGGGGTCGGCGGACTTGCGGCGAAACAGCGACGGCACGAGGTGAAGGGTAGCCAAACGACGGCGCCCGGTGCACATCACGGTGCACCGGGCGCTCGTTCGGAGCTGGTGAGTTCGGTTACGGACGCTCGACGTGCGCGCCCAGGCTGGCCAGCTTCGCCTCGAAGTCCTCGTAACCGCGGTTGATCAGGTCCACGCCGTACACCCGGGAGGTGCCCTCGGCGGCGAGCGCCGCGATCAGGTGGCTGAACCCGGCGCGCAGGTCCGGGATGACCAGGTCGGCCGCGTGCAGCTTGCTCGGGCCGGCGATCACCGCGGAGTGCTTGAAGTTGCGCCGGCCGAAGCGGCACGGGGTGCCGCCCAGGCAGTCCCGGTAGACCTGGATGTTGGCGCCCATCGTGTTCAGCGCCTCGGTGTAGCCCAGCCGCTGCTCGTAGACCGTCTCGTGGACGATCGACAGGCCGCGGGCCTGGGTCAGCGCGACGACCAGGGGCTGCTGCCAGTCGGTCATGAAGCCCGGGTGCACGTCGGTCTCCAGCGCCACGGCGTTGAGCTCGCCGCCCGGGTGCCAGAACCGGATGCCGCCCTCCTGGCCCGGGTCGCCGAGCTTCGGCGCGCGGGCGTCGGTCACCTCGTACGCGCCGCCGACCGAGCGGAAGATGTTCAGGAAGGTCATCATGTCGACCTGCTGGGCGCCGAGCACCTCGACGTGCCCGCGGGTGGCCAGCGCCGCCGCCGCCCAGCTCGCCGCCTCGATCCGGTCGGGGATCGGCCGGTGGGTGTAGCCGCTGAGCCGCTTGACGCCCTGGATCTCGATCACCCGGTCGGTGTGGACCTTGATGATCGCGCCCATCTTCTGCAGGATGCAGATCAGGTCGATGATCTCCGGCTCGACGGCGGCGTTGCGCAGCTCGGTGACGCCCTCGGCCATCACCGCGGTGAGCAGCACCTGCTCGGTCGCGCCCACGCTCGGGTACGGCAGCGCGAACTTGGTGCCGTGCAGCCCGTTCGGCGCCGACAGGTGCAGCCCCTCCGGGGTCTTCTCGACCGTCGCGCCGAACTCGCGCAGCGCCTGCAGGTGGAAGTCGATCGGGCGCGGCCCGATGTGGCAGCCGCCCAGGTCCGGGATGAAGGCGTGCCCGAGCCGGTGCAGCAGCGGGCCGCAGAACAGGATCGGGATCCGGCTGGAACCCGCGTGCACGTTGATCTGGTCGGTGCTGGCGCTCTCGACGTTGGCCGGGTCGAAGACCAGCTCGCCCTCCTCCGCGCCGTCGGTGACCTTGACCCCGTGCAGGCCGAGCAGCCCGCGGACCACCTCGACGTCACGGATGCGCGGCACGTCGAACAGTCGGCTGGGGGTGTCGCCCAGCAGGGCGGCGACCATCGCCTTCGAGACCAGGTTCTTCGCGCCGCGCACGCGGATCCGCCCTTCCAGCGGCGTGCCTCCGTGTACGACCAGGACGTCGTCGGTCAACGCAACCTCCAGCGCGCGTCGGGTGGTGCTGTGTTCGAGGGTGGGGTCGAGCTGTCCAGCTCTTGCCGGCTGTTCAGCTACCCGGAATGGGACCGGCGCAAAACGGTCCACGATGTCGTCGCCCCGGCAGCATAGCCCTCGGTGACGAAAATGGAATCGGTCACATCGCCAGGCAGGGAACGAACCGGGGATTCCGGCATGTTTCCGTACCAGCGATGTGACCGTGGGTGATCAGCGGGCGGTGGGCGGCGGGGTGTCCGCGCCCGGCAGGGCGAGCATCTGGTCCAGCGCCACCCGCGCGTGGTGCGCGGTGTCCTCCTCGACGGTGATCTGGTTGACCACCCGCCCGGCGACCAGCTCCTCCAGCGCCCAGACCAGGTGCGGCAGGTCGATCCGGTTCATCGTCGAGCAGTAGCAGACCGCCTTGTCCAGGAACATGATCTGCTTGTCCGGGTGGGCCAGCGCCAGCCGGCGGACCAGGTTGAGCTCGGTGCCGACCGCCCAGGCCGAGCCGGCCGGGGCCGCCTCGATGGTCTTGATGATGTATTCCGTGGAGCCCACGTGGTCGGCGGCGGTCACCACCTCGTGGCGGCACTCCGGGTGCACCAGCACGTTGACCCCGGGCACCCGCGCGCGCACGTCGTTGACGCTGTCGAGGGTGAACCGGCCGTGCACCGAGCAGTGCCCCCGCCAGAGGATCATCTTCGCGTCGCGCAGCTGCTGCGGGGTGAGCCCGCCGCCCGGCTTGTGCGGGTCGTACAGCACACAGTCGTCCAGCGACAGGCCCATCTCCAGCACCGCCGTGTTGCGGCCCAGGTGCTGGTCGGGCAGGAAGAGCACCTTCGACCCCTGCTGGTACGCCCAGTCCAGGGCCCGCTTGGCGTTCGACGAGGTGCAGACCACGCCGCCGTTGCGTCCGACGAAGCCCTTGATGTCGGCCGAGGAGTTCATGTACGTCACGGGGACGGTGTCCGCCGCGACGCCCAGCTCGGTCAGCACGTCCCAGGCGGTCTCGACCTGCGACAGCACCGCCATGTCGGCCATCGAGCAGCCGGCGGCCAGGTCGGGCAGGATCACCTTCTGCGCGTCCGAGGTGAGGATGTCGGCGCTCTCGGCCATGAAGTGCACGCCGCAGAAGACGATGTACTCCGCGTCCGGCCGGGCGGCCGCCTCCCGGGCCAGCTTGAACGAGTCGCCGGTCACGTCGGCGAACTGGATCACCTCGTCGCGCTGGTAGTGGTGACCCAGCACGAACACCTTGGTGCCGAGCGCGGCCTTGGCCGCCGCCGCCCGGGCCACCAGGTCAGGGTCGCTCGGCGCCGGCAGGTCGCCCGGACACTCCACGCCACGCTCGGTGGCGGGGTCGCTGCCGCGGCCGAGGAGCAGCAGCGCAGTGGCGGTGTTGGAGGGTTCCACCCAGGTCGAAGTCACGCCTCCCATGGTCCCACAGCGTGGCTGCCGCGCAGCCTCCGCCGGTGTGGGCTGCCGCGGCCGAGGAGCAGCAGCGCAGTGGCGGTGTTGGAGGGTTCCACCCAGGTCGAAGTCACGCCTCCCATGGTCCCACAGCGTGGCTGCCGCGC
>NZ_JAEVHN010000408.1:0-5659 GCF_016803375.1 Micromonospora sp. 4G55 | reverse complement strand
GGTGAGGTCACGACCTGCGCAAGGACCCGGCGCCGTGGCCACGGCCGTGCTCGCCTGGCTCCGCGAGCGGGGCTGGGCGCGGCCCTGAGTCACGGCGGCCAGCCGGCCGCCGGCCGGCGGGGAAGGCGGAATGGCTGCGTCGTAGCCGCCCCGCCCGGCGAGCGTGACCGGCACGGCGCAGGGTCGTTGCATCGGATGGTGCCGGCCGCCCGATCCGGGCGACGGCACCTCCCTCCCAGGCCCTTCCTGGTCCCAGCGTCGGTCTCCGCCGAGGCCGGGACCAGGAACGGGGGCGGCTGACGGAATGTCCGGACCCCGACCGGGCGTTACCACCACCGGAGCGACACATCTGGCGAGGGGGGTGACCGGTGCCGACCGAGACACGGAGCCGGGAACGGGACGAACGGGAAGCACGGCAGCTCCGGCAGCTGCTGGGCGGACCGGACTGGCCCGCGACGGTGGGCGGCGCGGCGGTGGTGAGAGCGGGCACACCCGGCGGAACCGAATCTGCGGGCAGGTCCGTACGCGTATCCTCGGCGGGGAAGCATCCGACGCGAGGGGATGTGCGGTTGACCACCGAAAAGACGGACGAGCGCAGGGCCCGCTTCGAGCGGGACGCGATGCCCTTCGTCGACCAGCTCTACGCTGCCGGGTTGCGGATGACACGCAACCCCGCGGATGCCGAGGACCTGGTCCAGGAGACATACCTGAAGGCGTACGCCGCCTTCCACCAGTTCGAGCAGGGCACGAACCTGAAGGCCTGGCTCTACCGGATCCTGACCAACACCTACATCAACTCCTACCGAAAGCGGCAGCGGCAGCCCATCCAGGCGCCCACCGACGAGATCACCGACTGGCAGCTCGCCGAGGCCGAGTCGCACACCTCCAGCGGTCTGCGGTCGGCCGAGACCGAGGCGCTGGACCGGCTGCCGGACAGCGACGTCAAGGAGGCCCTCCAGCAGCTGCCGGAGGAGTTCCGCCTGGCGGTCTACCTGACCGACGTCGAGGGGTTCGCCTACAAGGAGGTCGCCGACATCATGGGTACGCCGATCGGCACCGTGATGTCCCGGCTGCACCGGGGTCGACGTAATCTGCGGAAGCTGCTCGAGGGCTACGCCGCGGAGCGCGGTTTCAGCTCCGCACAGTCCTCGAAGGGCTCGACCGCCGCTGCCGGCCGGGAGGTGTGACGTGAGCTGTGGAGAGCCGCACGAGACGGACTGCCGTGAGGTCCTCGCGGAGGTCTACCTCTACCTCGACCTGGAGTGCGGGGAGGAACGGCGCACGCTGATCCGCCACCACCTCGACGAGTGCGGGCCCTGCCTGCGTGAGTACGGCATCGAGCAGGAGGTGAAGGCGCTCGTCGCCCGCTGCTGCGGCAACGAGACGGCCCCCGACCAGCTGCGCGAGCGGCTGCGGATCCGCCTGACCGAGCTGGTGGTCTTCGAGACGACCGAGTCGCGCGAACTGGCCGACTGAACGTTCGCGGAACACGACGGTGGCCCGGGTCGATTCGACCCGGGCCACCGGTCTGTCCGGCCCCGGAGGGCCGGCGGAGCTGATCGCGACGGCGGCTGCCCGCCGGGCGTGATCAGGAGTTGGGGCGCTTGCCGTGGTTCGCGCCGCTCTTCTTACGGGCCTTCTTCTTGCGGGCCTTCTTCGCCATGGTGAACCTCCTCGTGATGGTCGGATCCCTGCTGCGGCGACCCTGGGCGCCGGTGCACGCACCGGTCCTCCCGGCGCCAGGGTCGACCCGCTGATGCTAGTGCGGCCGGTACCCGCCATCGTCCGCCGGGGCGGCCGGAGCGCGCGGTGTTTCCGGTCGTGGACGTGGCGCCGCCCGCTCCCCGCCCATCGCGTGCCGCCGCATGATTGGATACGTCGGCAGGCAATCGCGAGAGGGAGGGCCGAGAGATGGCCGAGGAGATCCGTGCCGAGATGGTGGCCAACGTCTGGAAGGTCGTCGCGTCGGCCGGGGACACCGTGTCCGAGGGGGACACGCTCGTGATCCTGGAGTCGATGAAGATGGAGATCCCCGTCGTCGCCGAGTCCGACGGCGTGGTCAAGCAGCTCGCCGTCAACGAGGGCGACGTCGTGCAGGACGGTGACCTGATCGCGGTGATCGATTGACCGGCCTGCTGGTCCGCCCGGCGACCTCGGCCGACTTCGCCGCGGTCGCCCGGCTGACGGTGGCCGCGTACGAGGCGGACGGGCAGCTCAAGGGCGAGCACGGGTACGCCGACGTGCTCGCCGACGTGACGCACCGGGCGACCCACGGCGAGGTGCTGGTGGCCGTGGACCCCGCGACCGGCGAGGTGCTCGGCTCGGTGACCTTCGTGCTGCCCGGCAGCCCGTACGCGGAGCTTTCCGGTCCCGGCGAGGCGGAGTTCCGCATGCTCGCCGTGGACCCGGCGGCCCAGGGTCGGGGCGCCGGGGCGGCGCTGGCCCGGGCCTGCGTCGACCGGGCCGCCGCACTGGGTTGCACGGCCGTGGTGATCTGCGTACGCGGCGGGTTCGCCGCGCCGGCGCACCGGCTCTACGAGCGGATGGGCTTCGTCCGGCTGCGCGAGAAGGACTGGTCCCCGGTGCCCGGGGTGGACCTGCTGGGCCTGCGGCTGGAGCTGACCGGTCAGTCCTGAGCCGCGTCCGGCCCCGGCTCAGCGATCCCGGCGAGCAACTCGTCGGCGACCTCCAGCGCGATCTTCTTGCGCTCCTGGTCGGTGATGTGCGGGGTGCGCACCGCGAACCAGCTGCTGTGCACCGCGAAGAGGGTCAGGGCCGCGCGCAGCTGCGCGGCGGGTGACTTGTCGCCCTGGCACAGCTGGTCGGCGAGGCCCAGCATCCGCTCGCGCATCTGCATGCCGGCGGAGAGGCTCTTCAGCACGGTCTGGTTCTGCTCGAAGAACCGCATCACCGAGGGCTGCTCGCTGGCAAACATCATGTCGGCGTACCTGTTCAGCAGCGCCCGCCGGGTGGCCCGGGTGGGCGGCTGCGACCGGGCCCAGGCGATCAGCTCGTCGATCCGCCGTACGCGGTCCTCGACCAGGCTGTTGACGATCTCGTCCTTGCTCTTGAAGTGGTAGTACAGCGCCGCCTTGGTGACGTTGAGCCGCTCGGCGATCTCGCGCAGCGAGGTCCGCTCGTACCCCTGCTCGGTGAAGAGCTCCAGCGCGACGGCCTGGATACGCTCACGCGTGCCGCCTGTGCTCTCCCTCACCTGCACCACCCAACTCGCTTGACGGTCTCTCGCTGTCCAACTTACCGTGCGGCTAGTAAGGTAACTAGCCGGGCGGCAAGTAAGTGCGTCACTTCTCCGGGGGAGCTTACCCATGAGTCAGGAAAGCCAGACGGCGGCGAGACCCAACGTCAGGGTCGTGCTGTTCGGCCTGATGATCGCGATGATGCTCGCGATGCTCGACAACATGATCGTCAGCACCGCGCTGCCGCGGATCGTCGGCGAGTTCGGCGGCGTCGACCACTTCACCTGGGTCGTCACCGCGTACGTCCTGGGCACGACGGTCTCCACCCCGATCTGGGGCAAGCTCGGCGACCTGTACGGGCGCAAGGCGGTCTTCCTGACCTCCGTGGTCATCTTCCTGGTCGGCTCGGCGCTCTGCGGGATGGCCGGCTCGGACATGCTCGGCGGCCCCGGCGACGGCATGGTCGAGCTGATCGCGTTCCGCGCGGTGCAGGGCCTGGGCGCGGGTGGCCTGATGGTCGGCGTGATGGCGATCATCGGTGACCTGGTGCCGCCCCGCGAGCGCGGCCGCTACCAGGGCATGATCGCCGGCATCATGGCCATCGCCATGGTGGCCGGCCCGCTGGTCGGCGGCTTCATCACCGACAACCTCTCCTGGCGCTGGGCGTTCTACGTCAACCTGCCGCTGGGCGGGGTCGCGCTGCTGGTGCTGGCCACCACCATGCACCTGCCGAAGTACCGGACCGAGCACAAGATCGACTGGCTGGGCGCCGCGCTGCTCTCGGTCGGCATCACCGCGATCGTCCTGGTCACCACCTGGGGTGGCAACGAGTACGACTGGGTCTCCCCGCAGATCCTCGGCCTGGCGGTGCTCGCCGTGGTGGCGCTGGCCGCCTTCGGCCTCGTCGAGCGCCGGGTTCCCGAGCCCATCCTGCCGCTGGGGCTCTTCGCCAACCGCAACTTCGCGCTGATCTCGGTGATCGGCTTCCTGCTCGGCTTCGCGATGTTCGGCGCGATGAACTTCCTGCCGCTCTACCAGCAGACCGTGCAGGGCGCCTCGGCCACCAACAGCGGCCTGCTGCTGCTCCCGCTGATGTTCGGCATGCTGGTGGTCTCGCTGGTGGTCGGCCGGGCGATCACCAAGACCGGCCGGTACCGGATGTTCCCGATCGTCGGTGGCGTGGTGATGACCGCCGGCATGCTCCTGCTCAGCCGCCTCGACGTGGACACCGGCAAGGCCGAGTCCTCGCTCTACATGGTCGTGCTCGGCGTCGGCATGGGCTTCCTGATGCAGACCTCGATGCTGATCGCGCAGAACAGCGTCGAGCAGAAGGACCTCGGCGCGGCCAGCGGCGCGGCCACCTTCTTCCGCTCCATCGGCGGCTCGTTCGGCATCTCGCTCTTCGGCGCCATCTTCGCCAACCGGCTCGCCGACTCGGCTGCCGGCAGCGCGTTCAGCGGCGGCACCGGCGAGGGCCGGGGGATGGACCTGGAGAAGCTCAAGGACCTGCCGGCCCAGGCGCGCGAGCTGGTGCTCGGCGGCCTCTCCGGCGCGATCTCCCACGTGTTCCTGTGGGCGGTGCTCTTCACCGTCGTGGTGCCGGTGCTCGCCTGGTTCATCAAGGAGGTCCCGCTGCGGTCGTCCAACGACGCCCCGCCGGCCGGGGCGACCCCGGAGGAGCAGGCCGAGACCGCCCTCGGCAAGGCCCCGGTGGCCTGACCCGCTCCGTCGCGGCCGCGTCGTCCCTTCCCGGGTACGACGCGGCCGCGTCGCGTCTTCCCGGTCAGGCGCGGCGGAAGCGGGCGGTCAGGCGGGCCCAGAGCCGGGCCAGCGCGCCGCGCCGGAGCGGGTCGACCGGCGCGCCGGCCAGTTCGTGGGCGAGCGCGGTGGTCGCCTCGTCCAGGGCCGGGGTGGCCAGGGCCAGGTGGGCCAGCGAGGTGGCGATCGGCACCGGCCGGTCGCGGGCCACCTCCGCCGCGTCCGCGAGCCGCTCGGCGACGACCCGGGCCACGTCGGGGCGTACCGCGGGGTCGACCCAGGCGGCGGTGACCAGGGCGAACAGTGCCGCCTCGGTGATCCAGTCCTCCACACCCCAGACCAGCTCGACCAGCACCCGGCGCCGGGTCGAGTCCGCCCACGGCTCGTCGGTGCGGTGGTGCAGCAGGCCGAGGCAGGCCCAGACCTGCACGCACCGCACCCAGAGCGACGGGTCCTGCCCGATCAGCACCCGCCCCAGCGCGGTGTCGGGCGCCTCGGGCGGATGCACCAGCAGCCCCAGCAGGTCGCCCAGCTCCAGGGTGGCCAGCCCCACCGCGGCGTCGTACGCGGCCGGCGGGTGGGGCCAGGCGGGATGCGCCAGGTGGCGGACCCGGTCCGCCGCGTCGGCGGAGGGGACCGGCAGGGTGGGCGCGGCGGTGCTGCCGTCGTAGCGCCAGAGCTGGCAGGTGGTGGCCCGCCGGGGC
>NZ_JAEVHN010000407.1:0-5698 GCF_016803375.1 Micromonospora sp. 4G55 | reverse complement strand
GGGGGCGGGCGCCGCGGCCTTCTTGGTGGTCTTGGCGGTGGTGGCACGCGAGGCCGGGGTGGCGGACCGGGCCGCGGCGACCCGGCGACGGGTGCTGGCCGAGCCGTCCACGACCACGGTCACCCCCGCCTCGGAGAGCGCCCGCAGGATCTTCTTGGCCTGGGCCGGGGTCACCTCAGCGGACTCGACGGTGCGCGCGAGCTGGGCCGACGTCAACTGGCCGCCGGCGCTCTGCGCATCAGCGATCAGGGTGTCGGTGAGCGAGCGAACGTCGGCGCCGGTCTGGCGGGGTTCTGTCACGAATGACCTTCCGGAGGCGAAGAGCGAGCACGGCCGGGTCGTCCGGCGCAGCGTGGGGCACGGTGCCGGGCGATGTCGTTGAGGGACCCCCGTGTCCCGGGCCGTCCGTCCGGCGGCGGTCCGTGGCGCGTGGGCAGGGTGAATTGTAACGCCGTCTGCGGCGATCATCCTGCGGCGCACGGCGTACCGGCGGCGGGGACCGCCGATTCGGCGCAGATGTGGACTTTGTAAGGATGATACCCGCGCGCACGGCGGGGCGTCCCGATCGTGCGGGAAGGGGACGAACCATGACTCGTTCGGCGCCGGAACCGGCCGAACTGCTCACGATCGCGATCGAGGTCGCCCGGCAGGCCGCGGCCACCGCGTACCGGATGCGCGCCGAGGGGGTGTCGGTCGCCGCCACCAAGAGCACCGTCACGGACGTGGTCACCGCCGCGGACCGCGCCGTCGAGCGCCAGGTCCTCGACGCGCTGCACCGGGTACGCCCCGACGACGCCGTCCTCGGCGAGGAGTACGGCGCCGGGGCGGCCGACGGTGCGGTCAGCGGAGTGCGCTGGATCGTCGACCCGATCGACGGCACGGTGAACTACCTCTACGGGCTGCCGTACTGCGCGGTGTCGCTGGCCGCCGAGGTCGACGGCGAGGTGGTCGCCGGGGTGGTGCGCAACGTGGTCACCGGCGAGGAGTGGACCGCCACCGCGGGCGGCGGGCCTGGCGCGACGCAGCGGCTGCGCTGCTCGACCGAGGTCGACCTGGGCCAGGCGCTGGTCGCCACCGGATTCGGTTACGACCCGGCGCGCCGTTCGCACCAGGCCCGGGTGATCGCCGAGCTGATCCCGCACGTCCGCGACATCCGCCGGCTCGGCGCCGCCGCGCTGGACCTCTGCCTGGCCGCCGAGGGGCGGGTGGACGCCTACTACGAGAAGGGGCTGGCCGCCTGGGACCAGGCGGCCGGCGGCCTGGTGGCGGCCGAGGCGGGACTGCGGGTGGCCGGGCTGGGTGGCCTGCCGGCCGGCCCGGACCTGGTGATCGCCGCGCCGCCGGCGCTCTTCGCGCCGCTGCACGACCGGCTCGCCGACCTCGACGCCTCCGGCGGCCCCTGACCGCCCCGAACTCGGCCGACGTGGGCCGGTCCGCTCTGCGACCGGAGCCGGGACGGTGGTCACGGCGGCCGGCGCGATGACCGGATCTCCGACAGCGAAACGGCGGTGTCCCGGGGGACACCGCCGTTTCGGTCAGATCAGTCCGGTCGGTCCGTCGGCCCGGCCGGCGGAACGGTCACTTCTCGACCGGCATCGGGCAGGAGCCGGCCGGCGCCTCGGGCGCGCCGAGGTCGCCCAGGGACTGGTTCACCTCGGTGGTGGTGGCCAGCTGCTGGAAGCCGTTGCCGAGCACGACGTCGACGGTGTCGTCCTTGCGCTTGGCGTCGTACACGGGCTCGGCGTTGTTCAGGAAGTAGGCCCGCAGCAGGTGCGCGGAGCCGACACCCTTGGGGCCGTAGCGCAGCACCGCCACCTCGTCGACGCCCTTCGGCGCGGTGGCCGTCTTCTTCACCTGGAACTTCCGGTTGCGGAAGTCGTCGGCGATGTTGCCGGCCAGACCGATCTGGTCGGTGGCGTTGTAGACGTTGATCTTCACGTCCTTCGGCTCGCGCAGGGTGATGTCGGCGAGCGGCCAGCCCTCGGGGCAGCCCCCGGCGGCGCCCGCCTTACCCTGCGTGTCCCGCACCATGGCGACGACGACGAAGACCAGGGCGACCACCGCCAGCAGACCGACGACAACGAGTGCTCGCACTCGCGCAAAACTCATCTGGGCGCTCCCCGGACAATGATGGGTGGCGGCGGCCAGCCGGTGGTCGGGCCGCCCCGCCGGCCGTCGAGTACGCCGCTGAGGTTAACGGTTGTCCGACCGTCGCGTGGAAACAGTCCGACATGCCGGCGCGCCATCCGGGAAGCGGGTACTACTACCCCTATCTTCGTGTCGCCTGAGTCACATTGGGAACAACTCGGGGGGCTGGGGCGTACATCTCAGCCACGAGGGCGGTATACATGCCTCGCCCGAGGGGGGTAAGGTTCCGCGCTCGCTGGGGGAGGCCCCTGTCGGCCCACGGCCAGAGCGGCCGGCGGGTCGGGTGACCGACACAAAGGGTGGCCGGCCAGTGGGAACCGAAACAACGTCGTCCGGCGTTACAACCGGAAGCGACAATATCGATATGGGAGAGTGAACCGATGGCCACCGACTACGACGCCCCGCGTCGCGACGAGGTCGACCTCGGCGAGGACAGCCTGGAAGAGCTCAAGGCCCGGCGGGTCGACTCACAGTCGGGCGCCGTGGACGTCGACGAGGCCGAGGTGGCCGAGAGCTTCGAGCTGCCCGGCGCTGACCTGGCCGACGAGGAGCTGACCGTCAAGGTCCTGCCGATGCAGCAGGACGAGTTCCGTTGCGGCCGCTGCTTCCTGGTCCACCACCGGAGCCAGCTGGCGGTCGAGCGCAACGGCGAGCTGATCTGCCGCGAGTGCGTCTGACCCTGAACCGCACATCGGCGGCGGCCGCCACGACGGGGGCCGCCGCTGCCCGAGCTGCCGTGCGGGGGGCGGCGGGGGAGCTGCTTGACTCGTAACGGGCGGTGACCACGCCGACGGGAGCACGGGAGGTCGGGCGGGCATGAGCGAACGCGACGAGCGGGCCGGGTGGGCCGGCGGGGGGGGTACGCCGACCGGACCGCGCCCCCGGCGCCGGGGGCGGACGCCCCCGGCGCAGCCGGGAGCCACGACGCGCCCGGATTCGGGTGCCGCCCACCGCCCGGACGGCACCGTCGCCGGCGGTCCGCACACCGGGACCACCGGTGCCCGGACGTCCGGCGTCGACCTGACGTCCGGTGGCGCGGCCGGAGCGGCCGGCGGCACCCGCGACGGGGGCACGCCGGAATCGGCCGACCGGGCCGCTGAGGAACTTGGTGCCACCGTCGCCGCGCTGACCGCCGACGACATCGAGCCGGCCCGCCGCCGTCAACTGCTCACCCGGCTGGTCGGGCTGGCGCGCGCCCGTGGGCTGGCCGACCTGTTCAAGCCGAAGGCCGCGCTGCGCTGGATGACCGACACGGTCTCCGACGTGGCGCCGCACATCCCGGTCCGGGACCTGGCCACGCTGCGCCGGCACTTCCCCGGGCTGGACGACGAGGCGCTCGCCGAGCGGCTGGTCCGCAACGCCGCCCGGGCCACCGCCGGGGTGGGTGCGGCCGGCGGCGGCGTCGCCGCCGTGGAGTGGGTGGCCACCCCGACCCTGCTCTCGGCACCCGTGCTGCTGGCCGCCGAGACCGTCGCCGTGGTGGCGATCGAGCTGAAGCTCCTCGGCGAGCTGCACGAGGTCTACCACGTGCCGCTGCCCACCGGCGGCAGCCAGCGGGCGATCGCCCTGATGCAGTCCTGGGCAAACCAACGCGGGATCAACCCGATGACGCCCGGCGTGGGCGTCGGCGCGGTGCTCGGCACCGCGGCCCGCAGGGAGCTGCGCGACACCCTGCTCAGGCGGTTCGGGCGCAACCTGACCACCCTGGCGCCGTTCCTCACCGGCGCGGCCGTGGCCAGCTACCTCAACGGGCGGGCCACCAGGGCCCTCGCCGAGGAGATCCGCCGGGACCTGCGCCGCAAGGGCGGGGCGCTGCCCGGCGGCCGGCCGGCCCTCCCCTGAGGAGTCAGGCCGCGTCGCGGGCGGCCATGACCGCGCGGGCCAGCTCGACCGGGTGACGGGTGCTGACCACCCAGAACGGGGTCGGGTCGGCCGGATCGTCCAGCACCACCTGCACCGCGCCGCCGACCCAGGGCCGCTGCACCACGAAGGCCAGCGGATCCGCGCCCACGCCGAGGACCTCGCGGCGCCCGGCGGCGTCCAACGGGACCACGTCCGCCACGTACCGCACCGGCAGGTGGGCGTCGTCCACGAACAGCTCGCCGTCGCGCACCGCCACCCGGACCCGGCCCAGCCACCACAGCGCGACCGCCGTCGCCGGCGGGAGGGCCACGAAGGGCAGCCAGGCCCGCACCCCGGGGGCGCCCATCCACACCTCGGCGGCCAGCAGCCCGGACAGGGCCAGCCCGACCACCCAGAGCCACCAGGGCAGACTCAGCCGTTCGGAGTGCTCCGCGGCCGCCGCGGTGCGCGGGGCCGGCGAGGACGGGGAGGACGGGGAAGGCGACACGCTCACACCTGCGAGGGTACGGCGCGCGGTGGCCGTCCGACCCGGCAGGATGGCAGGGCCACCCCCACGAACCCGACGGAAGAGGGAGCACCGTGACCCACGTCGTACCCGTGCCCGTGCGGCAGCTCGACCCGGAGCTGCCGCTGCCCGCGTACGCCCATCCCGGTGACGCCGGCGCCGACCTGGTGGCCGCCGCGGACGTCGAGCTGCCCCCCGGCGGCCGGGCCCTGGTCCCGACCGGGGTGGCGCTGGCGCTGCCGGAGGGGTACGTCGGCCTGGTGCACCCGCGCTCCGGCCTGGCCGCCAGGCTCGGCGTGACGGTGCTCAACGCGCCCGGTACGGTCGACGCCGGCTACCGGGGTGAGATCCTGGTCAACCTGATCAACCATGATCGGGACACGCCGGCGAAGATCTCCCGTGGCGATCGCATCGCGCAGCTCGTTGTCCAGCGGGTGGAGCGGGCGGATTTCCAGCCGGTGGCCGAGCTGCCCGGGTCGCGGCGCGGGGCCGGTGGACACGGCTCGACCGGCGGACACGCCGGTCTGGTGCCGCCGCCCGCGACCGGTCGACGGGAAGATCCCGACCGGGCGGGCGGACAGACGGAAGAGGTGGCAGGGTGAGTGCGAACAGCGGAGGGTGGGCGCAGTGATCTTCAGCCGGAAGCGGGCCGACGGCGGGCGGGGTGCCCGTGACGAGCGGGCCGCCGAGGTCCTCGACTCGTACGACGCCGAGCCGACGGGTCCGTCGCGCGGCCCGTACGACAGCTCGGAGGCGCCGGACGGCGTGCAGCGGCTCGACCTGGGCAGCCTGCACATCCCGGCGGTGCCCGGCGTCGAGGTGCGCGTGCAGGCCGACCCGCAGGGCGTGATCCAGCAGGTCGTGCTGGTGCACGGGGAGAACGCCCTCCAGCTCGGGGTCTTCGCCGCGCCCCGGTCCGAGGGCATCTGGGACGAGGTGCGCGAGGAGATCCGCCAGTCCCTCTTCGCCGACGGCGCCGCCGCCCAGGAGGCCGAGGGCGAGTACGGCACCGAGCTGCACGCCCGGGTACGCACCCCGGACGGCCTGACCGACCTGCGTTTCGTCGGCATCGACGGGGCGCGTTGGATGGTCCGCGGCGTCTACCAGGGCGCCGCCGCCACCGATCCGGCCGCGGCCGGGCCGCTGGCCGAGTGCCTGGACGGCCTGGTCGTCGACCGGGGG
>NZ_JAEVHN010000406.1:0-5703 GCF_016803375.1 Micromonospora sp. 4G55 | reverse complement strand
GTGGCGGGATCGCCGAAGACGAACTCGCCGCCGTGCCGGCGCGGTCGGCCGATCGTCCCGGCCTGCCGAGGCGGCACTGCCCGGCGTAGTACCCGGTCTGAGCGCATCCGCGCGAGGATCTGCACGGGCAGGTCACGCAGGAGGAACGCAAGTCGGGGTGCGTCGTAGCCGGCGTCGGCCACGACCAGGATCTCCAGGTCCCCGGCCTGCCACTGCCCGGCCGCGATCAGCCGCCCCACGATGTCTCGCAGCTGCCCAGCAGTGACCGTGGCCGCGTCATCACCAGGCGCCAGCCGCACCGCGTCCAACGGGGCGGTCCACGAACTTCGGCCCGATTCCAGGGCCACCACCATCGAATACGGCCAGCCCGGGACCATGATCGTCTGATCCTTACCGCGCCCATAGGTGTGACACAGGATCCGCTGCGGTGAAGTGTGAGCGTCCGGCCGCAGCCAGCAGGTGATGTCCACCGCCAAAACGAGACGCCCGTCAGCCGCCCGCGGCAACGGCACCCCGGCGAGGGCGGTGCGCAGCCGATCGATGTCCAGCCGCCCACAGGCGAGGGCGTCATACAACGCCCCGTGACCCCGACGGTGCTCACCCACCAGCGACAACTCCACCAACGACCGGACCGGCCCGTCGGCGCACAACACCGCGTCGGTCAGGTCGAACAACGCGTCAGCCCGAGCGGTCAAGCAGTCGTAAAACTCTCGCCGGAACCCCGTCAACTCCCCGACGGCACCAGCCGGACCACGGTCATGCACACTGGTCACCAGAACAGCCCTTGGTTATTGATGCTCTTCCCTAGACAAGAAGATCATCAACCAAGGGCTGTTTCCGTCATCGGTCAGGGTCCCTACAGGACCCTCGGAGGTTAAAAATCAAGCTAGGGCGCCATCGACGCCACCACCCGACTGGTCATCGCCGTGGGCGACCCGCAGCCGGGCAACCGCAACAACACCATCGCCTACCGCACCTCGGGCATCGACCAGAAGCTGGCCGGACGGCCGGTCATCGCCGACGGCGCCTACCACGGCAACCCCGAGGTGATCATCCCTTACCGCAAGAACCGCGATGGCAGCCCGTTGCCGGCGCGGAAGGAGGACCTGAATGCCGAGCACCGCACCATCCGCGCCCAGGCCGAACACGCTCTGACCAGACTCAAGTGCCGAAAAATCCTGCGCGACCACCACCGCGCCGCTCACACATTGACCGGCACCGCTTCCGCATCGCCCACCTACACAACATCGTCCTCGCCGGCAGAGCACCGATGCGGCCATTGGGCAACACCTTCACCGACATACGAAACGTCCCTTAGGGCATCGGCGGGCCGCGACTGATTGCGGGGCGACCTGGGCGAGGTGTTCAGTGTTGAAGGCGCTGATATCGGTCCCCTTCGGGAAGTACTGATGCAGCAGCCCGTTGAGGTTCTCGTTGGAACCGCGTTGCCAGGCACTGCCCGCCTGGCAGGTTTCGTAGCCCAAGAGGGGCGGCTAGATGCCCTTGCTAATGATCTCTTCGCGCAGCGCTATCCCTGCTGATAGGCCAACTTCGTTACATGTCTACACAGGAACCCCGCGGTCAAGGTTCCACGTGACCGCTCCACCCGCCTCGTCCAGCATCACAATAATATGCGAGCCACCGTCATGGGTGCCTTCTCGCTCAAGGTCGGGGCCGCTGCCTGGCTGCGGTGCGAGGATCGTGCCATGAGCCAGTTGCCTTCCGACAGCGCGGATAGCTACGCCCTAGGCCGTAGCGACGCCGAGACCCGACGGTTGATCATGCAGCACCAGCTCTATGGTCCGTTCACCCGGCATTTCCTCACCGCTGCGGGCATCACGGCCGGAATGAAGGTCCTCGACGTCGGCAGCGGCGCGGGTGACGTCGCCCTGCTTCTTGCCGAACTCGTAGGCCCCCAAGGTCGTGTGGTCGGCGTAGACACGAACGCCGAGATTCTTGACCGGGCAGCTTCCAGGGCGCAGTCTGCGGGGTGGAGCACCCTGGCTTTCCGTCAGGGCGATGTCCTGACGCTGGAACTTGACGAGTGCTTTGACGCGGTCGTCGGCCGCTGGGTGCTGCAGTACATACCGAATCCAGGCGCGCTGCTGCGCCGGGCACGAGGCTGGCTACGTCCCGGCGGGATCGTCGCCTTTCAGGAGATTGACCTCAGCAGCCCGCCCCGCACCTACCCGGCCGGCCCCCTGCACGAGCAGGTTCTGGCTTGGACCACGCCGCCCCCTGGCGTCCCCGGACCCGATCGCGAAATGGGGTTAAAGCTGTTCAAGGTTTTCCTGGAGGCGGGCCTTCAGGCACCGCAGTTGCGGCGTGATGTGCCGGTTGGCGGGGGACCCGCATGGCCAGGCTACGCCTACCTGGCCGCGACGGTGCGCAGCCTCTTGCCGATCCTAGAGCGGGTCGGTGCCGTGAAGCGGGGTGAGGTCGACATCGAGACGCTCGAAGACCGCCTGCGCGCAGAAGTCATTGGCCATGACGGGATCCAGCTACTTCCAGCCCTAGTGGGAGCCTGGGCTCGCATTTGAGCCAGAAACAGATGGGAAGCATTCTTCTCAGTGGGCTTGTCCGGTTGGGCGCGGGCGAGCTTGTGCCTCGTCGCGCAGCCGTGTTCTGGGTAGTCGGGCGGATCCTGTGGGCGTGGTGGTAGCGGGCGTAGCCACCGCCATTCTCAATCCTCGAACAGCCCTGCGAGGTCTGCCGACTTCCAACGCCAGTTTCGAGTAGACGCTGACGATGATTTCTTCGCACCCGCCACCTTGCACGGGACGGGCATGCAGGTAGTCGAGGTCAACCAGCCTGACAAGGCGAATCGGCGTCGCGCGGCAAGACCGACGCCATCGACGCCGAAGCCGCAGCCCGGCCCGTGCCGTCCCGCTTCGTGACCGCCACTGCCAACGCCGGCGACGGCCCTGTCCAGATGACCCGGCCGTTCAAGCTGGCCAGAACCTCCGCGGTCAGGTCACGGTCACAGGCCATCATCCAGCAAAAAGCCGTGCTCGTCGGCGCCGACCCGGCACTGCACGAGTCTCTGACCAGCCTGAACAACCCCAAGCTGATCCGCTGCTGCGCCGAGTTGGATCACAACACGCCCACCAATGCCGCATTCATATGTGCAATGCCGTCGGAATGCGCAGTCTATAGCGTAGCCCGGAATGGGCCGCGTTGCGCGGCCCATTGCAGGAGCAAGATGGTTTTGGCATCCGTGATGCGTCCGTCGTAGGCCATGTCCAGTGCCTCGGCAAAGGGCAGTTCCACGACGGTGATATCTTCGCCCTCTTCGACGACTCCGCCTCCGGCCGCGGTGCGTGTGGCGGGTGTGTAGGGCGCAGCGAAACAGTGCACTCGTTCGGTGACCGAACCCGGACTGGTGTAGACGTCAAAGACATGGTGGAGTTCGCCGATGGTGACGCCGAGTTCTTCGGCGGCCTCTCGGCGGATGGCTGCGTCGGGGGCATCATCGTCCAACAGTCCCGCCGCGGTCTCTAACAGCAGCCCGTCCGGGTGGCCGTTGACGTACACCGGGTAGCGGAACTGTCGAGTGATGAGGACGGTGGCTCGGTCGACGTCGTATAGCAGGATCGTGGCACCGTTTCCCCGGTCGTAGGTTTCACGCTGCTGCCGGCTCCATGTGCCGTCGCCGCTGTGGTAGTCGAACGTCGTGCGCCGCAGAACGTGCCACCCGCTGGCCAACAGCTCAACCTCACGGATCACGACGTCAGGGTTTCTGATGAGGTCCCGTCCTGCCCGATCCAGTCCGATGCGGCCACGCGCGTCGGGGATGTCAATGCCAGGCCTCGGAGCGGGATTCAGTCCTGCTGCCTCGACCTGGCCAGGCTCAAGGTTCAAAGGTGGCACGCCATCGGGAAGCACCGGTGGGCCGTCGGATCGCACTACAGCAGCCTGCTGGCTTGCGACGGCATCGCCGAGCACGCACGACGTCAGGACCTCGCGAGCACGCGGGAACCGTTCTTCGCCCGAGCGGAGCGTGGGTTCCGCTCCGAGTGCCTCCACGGAGCTGCCGTTGATGTCATGCACCGCTCGCGCCTCTGCTCTCCGTCCCCCGAGCGCCGGCGCGCCCCGACCTGGCCGCCCCGCAGGGTCAGGACCCGCGGCTGCTGCTGGCATGTCCCGCCGTGGGTGCTGCAAGTAGTTCGTGCCCGAGGCCACCCGTAGGTGGGGGCCGGGGATTTCGTCGGCAGCCATGTCCATGAGAGTATCGACAGAGTAGGCAAGAACAAAGAGGAATACGGAGAAATAAGCATGTTGGCTGCCCAGCGTCGAGCCCTGTTGTTGGCTCGGCTCCACAGCGACCAGCGTCTCGTCGCCAAGACCATCGCCGCCGAGCTCGGCATCGCCGAAGACACGATCCGGCGCGACCTGAGAGATCTGGCAGCGGCCGGGCTGTGCCAACGGGTCTACGGGGGAGCCCTGCCCGCCTCACCCGCGGTCGCCGACTACCCGACCCGCAGCCATCTTGAGACCGACAGCAAGCAGCGCGTGGCGATTGGAGCGGCCGCCCTCGTCCAGCCCGGCACCACCGCCATACTCGACGGCGGCACCACCGCACTGGCCGTCGCGCAAGCCCTACCCGCCGAGCTGCGCGCCACGGTGGTCACTCACAGCCCCATGGTGGCCTCTGCCCTCGCCGGGCACTCTTACGTGGAGGTCTACCTGCTCGGGGGCAGGCTCTTCAAACACTCCGTCGTCACATGCGGTGCCGGTGCCGTCGAAGCCGCCCAAGCCGTCAACGCCGACGTCTTCCTGCTCGGCGTCACCGGAGTCCACCCCGACGCTGGCCTCACCACCGGTGACGCCGACGAAGCTGCCATGAAGCGGGCCCTGGCGCGCCGAGCCGCCGACACCTACGTCCTCGCCAGCGCAGAGAAGATCGGCGCTGCCTCCCGCTTCGCTGTCCTGCCCCTAACGGCTGTGGCCGGCGTCATCACCGACGCCCCGGAGCAGGATGAGACCGTGAGCCGACTCCACAACGCCGGCATACCTGTCATCCAGGCGTAACCGACCGCTGCAAACCGATAGACGGTCCGCCAGCGGCCGACCGAGCAGATCGCGATCGCCGACGGCACACTGGTCCGACCCGGGACCACCGCCCCGCCGCGTCGAGCAAGAACTACCGCTACTCCACGAACCTGCAGGTGGCCATCAACGCCAGCCCCGCCTGGTGATCGCCCACGGCGACCCGGAACCAGGCAACCGCAACGACACGATCGTCTACCGCACCAGCGGCATTGCCCAGAAGCTGAAGGGGCCACCGGTCATGGCCGACGGTGCCTACCGCGGCAACCAAGAGGTGATCATCCTGTACCGCAAACCCCATGACGGCAGCCCGCTACCGGACTGGAATGAACACCTCAACGCCCAGCACCGAACCGTCCGCGCCCAGACCGAACACGCCCTGGCCAGGATGAAGTGCTTCAAAAGCCTGCGCGACTATCACCGCGCCTCCTACACATCGTCCTAGCCGCTCCACGCCGCCACGCGCCAAAATCCGCAGCGAACGACAACGCCGCTGGGGCCAACCCACCAACCCGAACAGCATGACCAACCCGGCCAACGTTCGTGGTGAAGGCACTAGTGTTCCGCGCCGGAAATTCGCCTCATAAGTTGGTGTAAGGTGATGGGATGCCAAGGACCGGGCGTCCCACCGCGCCGCTGGTGCTGACCGATGAG